>CACJXB010000001.1:0-79418 GCA_902597265.1 uncultured Pelagibacteraceae bacterium
AATTCAAATTTATTTTTTGCTTATTATATTAATAGTATAAGATTAATTGATAACGTTTAAGCATTACAAAAAATAAGCACCAACACCTAAAAACGAAACAAATCCAATAACATCAGTTATTGTTGTAACAAAAACGCTTGAAGCTATTGCTGGGTCAATATTCATCTTTTTTAGTGTGACTGGAACTAAAATCCCAAAAAGTCCTGCTACAATCATTGTTAAAACCATAGAAATAGAAATTATTAAAGACAATTGAATATCTTGAAACCATATTTGTACAATAAATGAACTTATGATTGCAAATATAATTCCATTCAAAATTCCAATATTAAATTCTTTGAGTATATTTTGATTGAAATTATTTTTAGTCAAATCATTAGTAGCTAAGGTTCTAACTGTGACTGCTAAAGTTTGCATTCCTGCATTTCCACCCATTGAAGCGACAATTGGCATCAAAAAAGCTAATACTACCATTTGTTCAATTGTTGCACCAAACAAACTTATACACCATGTTGCTAGAAAAGCTGTGAATAAATTAAGAAGTAACCAATTAAATCTTCTTTTTGTTTTTGTTAACACGCCATCAGTAATTTCTTCGTCACCAACACCGGCTAATCTTAAAGTATCTTCCTCAGCTTCTTCTTTTAAAACCGTTAAAACATCATCTGAAGTAATCATACCAACTAGTTTATTAGTTTTATCAACTACACATGCAGAGTTTAAACCGTAGTTTTCAAATAAATTACCAACTTCCTCTTTATCCATGTCAACAGGAATTAAAAAAATTGTATCTTCCATAATTGATGACATTTTAGTCTCTCTAGGAGTTCTTAAAACTTTAGATGAAGGAACCGTACCAACTGGTTTAAAGTTTTCATTTACAATAAAAATCTCTAAAAACTGTTCAGGTAAATCTTTATTTTCTCGCAAATAATCAATTGTCTGACCTACTGACCAATTACTTGGTATAGCAGTAAATTCTCTTTGCATGATTCTTGCTGCACTATCCTCTGGATAACTAAGACCTTCCAATAAAGCAAAACGGTCTTTCGGTGGTAAAGCCTCTAAAATTGAATTTTTATCTTTTTCTTCAACATTTTCTAGAATTGCAATTGCATCATCTGACTCGAGGTTTTTCAAAATTCTAACAATTGAATCTGATGATAAATATTTAATGATTTCTATTTGCACTGACTCATTTAATTCAACAAAAACCTCAGGATTAATCTTGAAATTATTCAATTTAAGTAAATTTTCACGATCACCCTGGCTTAAATGCTCAATAATATCTGCTGCATCTGCAGGATGCATTTCACTAAAAGAATTTGTGATAAAATCTATATCATTATTTATGATTTTATCTGTAACTACTTTGATGTATTCTTTATTGAATTCAAAGTTGACTTTTTTATCTTTGATTTTTTTAATTAAAGTCATAAATTTACCTATTTTCAGATGGATCTTTTAATACAAAATGAGAAGAATACAATTTTTAAATGAATATAGAGATTAAAAAGTCAGAAAAACCTGTAAAATACGAAAGTGCAATTCAATTAATGGAAAATAGATTGGTTGATTTAAGTAAAGAAAAGACAAATGAATTAATTTGGACGTTAGAACATAATGAGATTTATACAGCTGGCACAAGTTTTGATGAAAATGAAATTTTAGATAAGAAAATTAATGTAATAAAAACAAATCGAGGTGGAAAAATTACTTACCATGGACCAGGTCAATTAATTTGTTATTTTGTAATTGATTTAAAAAAAAGAAAAAAAGATATAAGAAAATTTATATCAGTCATAGAAAAAACAATCATAGATACAATCAAATTTTATAATATTGACACGTTTCCCGATAAAAAAAATATTGGTATTTGGTACAATGACGGATCTGAGATAAAAAAAGTTGCTGCAATTGGAGTTAGAGTAAGTAAATGGATAGCTTATCATGGTTTTGCAATAAATATCAATAATGATCTCAATAAGTATAAATCTATAGTACCTTGTGGTATTAAAGATAAGGGAGTGATAAATCTAAACACTATTAAAAGTCAAGATTATCATAATTTAGAAAAAAAACTTATTGAAAATTTTATTATAAATCTAAAAAATTAAGTCTCTTACTTTTTATTAATTTTTTAAAATATTCTGGTAACAAAGCTTTGTAAGTAAACTTTTTATTTTTAATCATAAATTTAATTTGATAAGAATGTAACATCAATTTTTTATTTGTCTTTTTAATTGAATCAATCAATTTATATTTTCTATCTCCATATATAGGATGACCAATATTAAATAATTGTTTCCTTAATTGATGCTTTCTTCCAGTAATTGGTTTCATTTCAACTAAACTTGAGCTAGAGTTTTTATCTAATACTTTATAAATAGTTTTAGCTTTTTCTATAATTTTTTTTTTATTATCATATCTTATTAAATCATCATTCCATTCCCCTGAATTTTTTTCTAACTCACCGTGACAAATTGCTAAATAAGTTTTATGAACTTTTCTAAGTCTAAAAAGTGATGTTAGTAACTGAGCAGATTTTCTATTTTTAGCCATGATAAAAACACCTGATGTTTCTTTATCTAATCTATGAACCGAAAAAGGTTTAGCACCTTCAAAAATTTTACTTTTTGAAAATATATCTATTAAGTTTTTTTTTGATTTTGTTCCGCCCTGTACTGAAATTCCTGAGCTTTTATTAAGGACAATAAAATCCTCATTATTGTCAATAATCAAATCTTCATTTTCTTTTATAGTTGTGTTTGACGGAGTAAATTTTACTTTATCATTTGGTATTTTATGTTGAAAACTAAGATTAAAAACTGCAATTCTATCGTTTAACTTTAATTTAAATGAACTTTTTACTTTTTTTTTATTTAATTTAATTTTTCCATTTCTTAGATTTTTTTCGATTAAACTTTGAGGTAGATTTCCTAATTTATTTCTCAAAAATCTATCAATTCGCATATTGACAAATGTTGAGTCAACAACAAAACTTTTATTCATGAATTATATTTAAAAATTTTATTTTGATGAGGCTACTTTTTTATCTTCTTGAATTGTGGTCTTTTTTTTGTCGTCTTTCTTTTTTCTATCAACCCTTTTTGCCTCTAAATCTCTATCTACAAACTCTATGATTGCCATTGGTGCATTATCACCATATCTAAAACCAGCTTTAACGATTCGAGTGTATCCGCCATTTCTTTTTTCATATCTTTTGGATAATGTTTTTTTTACTTTATTTGCAGATTGTGAGTTTTGTAATTTTGAGACTAATAATCTTGTTGTTTGTAACGAATCTCTTTTTCCTAATGTAATTATCTTGTCAGCCTGAGGTTTTAAAAACTTAGCTTTTGGTAAAGTAGTCTTTATCTGTTCATATTTGATTAATGAGTTAAGCATATTCATTAACAAAGCTTTTCTGTGTTCAGAAGTTCTATTTAACTTTTTATTGGCCATTCCATGTCTCATTAAATAGCCTCCTCCAGTTTTTTAGACATTTCAGCAATATTATCTGGTGGCCAATTTGGAATTTCCATACCTAGATACAATGACATACCAGTTAAAACCTCTTTAATTTCATTAAGAGATTTTCTTCCAAAATTAGGAGTTCTTAACATTTCTCCCTCTGATTTTTGAACTAAATCACCTATGTAGATAATATTATCATTTTTTAAACAATTCATTGATCTCACCGATAGCTCTAACTCGTCAACTTTTCTTAATAAATTTTTATTAAACTCAGGCTCAGTTGAAACTTCTTTTACTGGAACTTCGACTGGCTCATCAAAATTTATAAACATTTTTAATTGATCTTGAAAAATTCTTGCTGAATAAGCAACTGCATCCTCAGCAGATATTGATCCATTAGTTTCTACCACCATTGTTAACTTATCATAATCTAAAGCTTTTCCCTCTCTAGCCGTACTTACTGAGTATGAAACTTTTTTTACAGGACTATATAAAGAGTCTATGGCTATTAACCCTAAAGGTGGCTCTTCTGGTTTATTTAATTCAGCAGGCACATAACCTTTTCCAGTATTTACATTCATTTCCATGTGAAAATTCGTATTTTCATCTAAGTTACAAATTACTAGATCAGGATTCAGTATTTCGACATCAGCAACAGGGGTAATATTTGATGCTTTGATTTCACCCGGACCTTTTGCATCTAAAACAAGTTTTTTTGTACCCTCAGATGAACATTTCAAAGCTAAAGACTTAACATTTAAAACAATATCAGTGACATCTTCTCTTACACCTTTGATAGATGTAAATTCATGTAAAACTCCATCAATTTGAATTGAAGTGACAGCCGCACCTCTTATAGATGATAAAAGAATTCTTCTTAGTGAATTACCTAATGTTAGTCCATAACCTTTTTCTAATGGTTCAGCTATAATTGTAGCTTGGGTTAAATCATCGCTTATCTTTACATCTAGTTTAGTTGGTTTAATAAGTGATTTCCAATTTTTAACGTTTACGTTTTCAGTTTCCATTAAACTCTCCTTTTTTTTGGCGGTCTTGTACCGTTATGTGGCATTGGTGTAGTATCTTTTATAGATAAAATTTTAAAACCTCTTGCTTGCAAAGCTCTCAAAGCAGTTTCCCTACCTGATCCAGGACCTTTAACCTCGACAGATAATGTTTTCATTCCAAATTCTAATGCTTTGGAAGCAGCTGAGTCTGCAGCGATTTGAGCTGCATATGGAGTTGATTTTCTTGATCCTTTAAAACCCTTCTGACCAGCTGAAGCCCATGAAATTACATTTCCGTTTGTATCAGCAATAGAAATTATCGTATTATTAAATGTAGACTGCACATAGGCAATACCATTTAAAATATTTTTTTTTGTTTTTTTCTTTTTTGAATAAGAGCTTTTAGCTACTTTCTTTAAAGATTTTTCAACTTTTTGGTCTTTACTTTCAACCTTATCAACTTTAGCCATAATTATTTTTTAAGCGGTGTTAATTTTTTACCAGCAATAGCAATTGCTTTACCTTTTCTCGTTCTAGCATTACATCTCGTTCTTTGACCTCTTACAGGTAATTTTTTCCTATGTCTTGAGCCTCTATAACAAGCTAGGTCGATTAATCTTTTTATACTTAAAGAATAGTCTCTTCTTAAATCTCCCTCAACTTTAAAATTTTGATCAATATACTCTCTTATTTTTAAGATTTCCTCATCTGTTAATTGATTTACTCTTTTTTCTCTCGGAATTTCCAAAGATTTGCAAATTTTTTGAGAAAACTTATCACCAATACCATAAATATAAGTTAACCCTATATGGACTAATTTATTCTGTGGAATATTAATACCTGCAATACGAGCCATAAATTTTGAGATAAATTTAGCCTTTTATATAAGAAGATCTTCCAAAGTCAATGTCTTAAACCTTAAGAAAAGCCCCTATTTTATTGGTAATTTGATCAATTTCTAGACCACCATCAATTTCGTAAAAATTTGGTTTTTTTGAGTAGAATTCTAATACTGGTTTTGTTGTTTCCATATATGTATCGTATCTTTTCAGAATGGTATCCAATTCATCATCTGATCTTTTTTCTATTATTTTTCTCTTTTGAATTCTTTTAATTATTGTGTCCTTGTTAACATTTAGAAAAAAAATAAAATCAATTTTTTGATTTGAGTTTTTTAATAGTAAATCTAGCTTCTCAGCCTGAGTTAATGATCTTGGATATCCATCAAATATTAATTTTCCTTTTTTTTGATTATCAAATATAACATTCTTAATTAAATTATTAACGATCTCATCGCTTACAAATTTTCCTTCGTTCATATCATCAATTATTTTTTTTCCAATATCTGAATTTTTTTGTATCTCGTCTCTTAACATGTCACCTGTGGATATTTGATAACCTTTAAGTTTTGTTACTAAAAATTTTGCTTGAGTGCCTTTTCCAGCTCCAGGAGGTCCAAACAGGATAATATTCACTTAAGATCTTCCAAACTTTGTTTTTTTTATTAGTTGTTCGTATTGCGAACTCATAAGTCTAGTTTGAATTTGAGTGACTGTGTCAATTGCAACCACAACTACAATCAAAATTGAGGTACCGCCTAAATAAAATGGTATCGGATAATTTGCAATCAAAAATTCAGGCATCAGACAAACAAGTGTTAAATATAATGCTCCAATTGTTGTTAATTTTGTCAAAATATTTTCTATGTATAAAGCAGTGCTCTCACCAGGGCGAATACCAGGAATAAATCCTCCATACTTTCTTAAATTATCAGCAGTCTCTACAGGATTAAAAGTAATTGAAGTGTAAAAGAAAGTAAAAAAAATTATTCCAGAAGCATATAATAACATATACAAAGGCTGCCCCTGAGTAAAATAAGAGCTTAAATTTAAAAAAGTTTCGTTATCAGAAAAATTAAAATTAGAAAAGGTAACTGGCAATAACAGTAATGCAGATGCAAATATTGCGGGAATCACGCCTGCTTGATTTATCTTAAGTGGAAGATGTGATGACTCTCCTCCATACATTTTATTACCCATCTGTCTTTTAGGGTAATTAATTAAAATTTTCCTCAAAGCTCGCTCCATAAAAACAATAAATAAAATTGTTAAAATTAATAAAACAAAAATTCCAATTATCATAACAGTTGATATTGCACCAGTTCTACCTAATTCAAAAGTTGTAACCAAAGCTCTTGGGATTTCAGCTACAATACCAGCAAAAATTATTAGAGATATTCCATTACCAATTCCTCTTTGAGTAATTTGTTCTCCTAACCACATAAGAAATATTGTTCCTGCCACGATAGTAGTTACAGTCGAAACCTTAAAAAATAAACCTGGATTAATAACTAAATTCGCAGATGATTCTAATCCAACAGCTAAACCATATCCTTGTACAGTTGCTAATAAAACTGTTCCATATCTTGTTATCTGAGTTATTTTTGATCTGCCTATCTCACCTTGGGCTTTCAAATTTTTAAAATAATCAGAAACTCCTGTTAAAAGTTGAACAATGATTGATGAGGAAATATATGGCATAATTCCTAAAGCAAAAATTGCCATTCTACTCACAGCACCTCCAGCAAATACGTTAAACATTCCCAGTAACCCTTTTTGGTTTCCTTCCATCATTATTCTTAATTGCTCAGGGTCAATACCTGGTAAAGGAATAAATGTTCCTAATCTGTAGACTGCAAGAATTGCAATTGTAAATATTATTCTATTTTTTAAATCATTACTTGATGAAGACGAACTCATAAACTAATAATTATTTTTTTAATTGAATAGAACCACCAACTTTTTCAAGTTTTTCTACTGCCGATTTTGAGGCTAAATCTGCCTCTATATTAATTTTATCTTTAATTTCACCCGACCCTAAAATTTTAAGTTTTACAGAATTCTTGTTTATTAATTTTAATTTTTTTAACAAAGATGTGTTTATAGTGTCATTAGCTTTGATATTTTTTTTATCGATATATAACTGAATTTTTTCTAAGTTTAGAATTGCAATATTTTTATTTCCAATAGGATTAAATCCTCTTTTTGGCAGTCTTCTATATAACGGCATTTGACCGCCCTCAAAACTTTTTATAGCCACACCTGATCTAGATTTTTGTCCTTTTACACCTCTGCCTGAGGTTTTGCCTTTGCCTGAACCTATCCCTCTACCAACTCTAATTTTGGTTTTGTTTAATTTTACTCTATTATTTAATGTAATCATTATCCTCTTTTTTCTATAATTTCTGATATTTTCTTATTCCTAATTGTAGAGATTTGTTTTGGTGAACTTTGCTTTAACAAAGCTTTCATTGTGGCTCTTATGACATTATGAGCATTAGAAGTGCCCATAGATTTTGCAACAATATCTTTAACACCCAATACTTCGCAGACAGCTCTAACTGGCCCTCCTGCTATTATACCTGTTCCTTTAGAGGCAGCCCTTAATACTATTTTCCCTGATCCATCCTTTGCCTTAACATCGTGATGAATAGTTCTTCCCTCTCTTAATGGAATATGTATCAATTTTCTTCTTGCCATTTCATTTGCTTTTTTTATAGCATCAGGAACTTGTTTAGCTTTAGCATGAGCTATTCCAATTCTTCCAGCTTGATTTCCTACAACTACTAACGCTGAGAAACCAAACCTTCTACCACCTTTAACAACTTTGGTTATTCGGTTAATATGAACAAGTTTTTCAAGAATATTATCACTATTTTTATCTTTATTTTCCATATTAGAGTTCCATCCCATTTTTTCTTAAAGTTTCAGCAAATATTTTTATTCTTCCATGATATTTATAAACACCTCTATCAAAAAATATTTTTGTTATTTTTTTTTCTTGAGCTTTTTTTGCCAGTTTTTCTGCTACAATTTTTGACAACTCAGATTTATTAACTTTAGATTTGGATTTTATGTCTTTTTCGATTGAAGATGCTGCTAAAAGTGTGATATTTTTTTTATCATCAATTATTTGAGCTGAAATATTTCTTGATGATCTTGATATACTTAATCTAAATCTTCCATCTGAGGCAACTTTTTTGACCTTATTGCTAACTCTAAATCTTTTTCTAGTTGTTGTGTTAAGCTTCATTATTTTTTCTTTCCCTCTTTTTTAAGAACATATTGTCCTTTTTCTCTGACACCTTTACCTTTATATGGCTCAATTTTTCTCAAAGTTTTCAACTTAGAAGCTACTGAACCAACTTTTTGTTTATCTGAACCAGTTATCTTTAATGTAGTTTGTTTTTCTACAGCTATCTTAATTCCATCAGGAATATCAAAATCTATGTCATGACTATAGCCAAGTTGAAGGTTCAATTTATTTCCTTTTAATGCCGCTCTGTATCCAACTCCCACTAATTCAAGTATTTTTTCATAACCCGTGCTTGATCCAATTACAGCGTTGTTTATTAAACTTCTATTCATACCCCACAACCTTTTTGTGTTTTCATCAATTTTTTTAGGTTTAATTGAAATTTCTTTGTCTTTAATATCAAGGTTAAAGATATCTAAGTCGATGTCAATTGAGCTTTTACCTTGTGGGCCCTCTACATTTAAAATATTACCTGCTAAAGCGACTTTTACTTTATCAGGGATAGATATATTTATTTTACCAATTTTAGACATTAAAATACCTTACAAATAATTTCTCCACCTACACGTTGTTTTCTTGCATCAATATCAGTCATAACACCTTTGGGTGTAGAAATAATTGCAATACCAAGACCATTATTTATCTTTGGTAATCCATCAGCACTTGAAAAAATTCTTCTTCCTGGTTTTGATACTCTTTCAAAAGCGCTTATCACTGGATTTCCTGAGTGATACTTTAGCTCTAAAGATAATATTGATTTATTATTATCCGTGCTAACTTTAAAATCTTTTATAAATCCCTCATTTTTCAATATATCAGCAATTTTTGTTTTAAAATTAGAAGATGGCAAACTAACTTTTTTATGACTTCTATCTTGAGCATTTTTTACTCTTGCAATCATATCTCCTATTGGGTCACTTAAACTCATATTATCCTTTCTACCAACTTGATTTTACTAATCCAGGTATCTTTCCTTGCAATCCGAGTTGACGTAATGCAATCCTAGATATTCTTAATTTTCTATAAACACCGTGAGGTCTTCCAGTAATTTGACACCTGTTCATCACTCTTACTTTAGCTGAATTTCTTGGCAACTTTGATAATTTTTGTTGCGCTATAAATCTTTCATCTAGCGGGAGCTTTTTATTCATAATAATCTTTTTTAATTTTTCTCTTTTTTTATAAAACTTATTTGAAAGTTTTATTCTTCTATTATTCTTATTAATTGAACTTAATTTAGCCATTCTAGTTATCTCCTTTTTTAATAAATGGGAAATTTAACTTTTCTAATAAAGCAAAACTGTGTTCCTTTTTTTTAGCAGATATAACAATAATTATATCTAACCCTCTTACTTTATCTGCTCTATCAAAACTAACCTCTGGAAAAATAATATGTTCTTTTACTCCAAATGAATAATTTCCAAAATTATCAAAACCATTTACAGATAACCCTCTAAAATCTTTTATTCTTGGCAAAGCTATATTTACAAGTCTATCTAGAAATTCATACATCTTATCTTTTCTTAAAGTTACTTTTAAACCTGCATTCGATCCTTTACGAGTTTTAAAATTTGCAACTGATTTTTTAAATTTTGTTATGACAGGTTTTTGACCAGTTATCTTTGCTAAATCTTCCTCACACGATTTTAAAACTTTAGAGTCATTTCCATCTAGTCCTAAACCCATATTTAAAATAACTTTTTGTATTTTAGGTCCCATATATATATTTTTTAAGCCTAACTTTGTTTTTAAATCAGGTTGAATTTCTTTAAAATACAAATCTTTTAATCTTGGTGTCATTATTTTTTCACCTCAACTTTTTTGTTTTTCTTTTTTTCCTCTACTAATTTTAAATTAGATAAATTAATAAAGCTTTCGATTGAAACAATTCCACCTTTTTTTTCTTTTGTTGTTTTAATATGTTTCTTTACCATGTTAATATCTTTAACTTTCGCTCTATTATTTTGTCTATCTATTTCAATTATTTCACCTTCTTTTTTTTTATCTTTTCCAGTTAAAACAATTACTTTAAGACCTTTCTTAATCATTATAAAACCTCCGGCGCTAAAGAAATTATTTTCATTTGACCTCGATTTCTTAATTCTCTTGTCACTGGTCCAAATATTCTTGTTCCAACAGGTTCACCTTTATCATCAACTAAAACTGCAGCATTATTGTCAAATCTTACTTTAGACCCATCATCTCTATGAATACCTTTTTTAACTCTCACAACCACAGCTTTATGAACAGAGCCTTTTTTAACTTTACCTTTTGGTATTGCCTCTTTTACAGCAATTACTATTGTGTCACCTATGCTCGCATATCGTCTTTTTGATCCACCTAAAACTTTAATACACTCGATTTTTTTTGCTCCAGTGTTGTCAGCAACTAATAATTCTGTTTGTACTTGTATCATTATTTTAAACCATCCATTACTTGAAATCTTTTGTTTTTAGAAATTGGTTTACTTTCGATAATAGAAACTTTATCACCAACTTTAAATTTATTGTCCTCATCATGCGCATTATATTTTTTTCTTACTTTAACTACCTTTTTTAATAATGGATGAGAATATTTTCTTTCAACCATTACTGTAATAGTTTTGTTTGGTTTATCACTCACTACTATACCTTTTAGTATTTTTTTAGGCATTTTTTCCTCTTAAAACAGTTTTAAGTCTTGCAATATTTTTTTTTGTCTCACTAATTTTAGCAGGATTTGTAACTTGCGAACTAATTTTTTGAAACCTAAAATTAAATAAATCTTTTTTAAATTTATCAATATTTTTTAAAATTTCATCTTTAGATAATTTTTTAATTTCTTTTTTTTTCATTTATGCAAACCTCTTAATAGTCTTAGTTTTGATAGGAAGTTTCGCAGAAGCTTTATATAATGCTTCTTTTGCAATTTGTTCTGACACTCCATCAACTTCAAATAAAATTCTACCTGGTTTTACTCTACACGCATAAAATTCTGGTGAACCTTTTCCTTTTCCCATTCTTACTTCAATTGGTTTTTTTGAGACAGGAATATTCGGGAAAATTCTAGTCCATACCCTTCCTTGTCTTTTCATATGCCTTGTTAGGGCAACTCGGGCTGCTTCTATCTGTTTACCAGTCACTCTTTCTGGAGTTAAAGCTTTTAATGCATAGGCACCATAATTTATAAAATTAGCTCTAGAAGCATTACCATGGATTCTTCCTTTATGGGCTTTTCGCCATTTTGTTCTTACTGGTTGAAGCATTTTTATTTACCTTCCTTTGGAGTAACCTTGTTTGTCTCTTGACTAAATTCTTTTGCAAAAACTTCTCCTTTGTAAATCCAAACTTTAATACCAATAATACCATAAGTTGTCAGCGCTTCTGCTTCAGCATAATCAATATCTGCTCTTAGTGTATGAGATGGTATACTTCCGTCTCTTAACCATTCAGTTCTTGCTATTTCATTTCCGCCAAGTCGACCACTCACAGAAACTTTTATCCCTTTAGCTCCTAATCTTAAACAAGATTGCATAGCCCTTTTCATTGCTCTTCTGTAAGAAATTCTTTTTACTAATTGTTGAGCAATATTTTCAGCTACAAGATAAGCATTTGTTTCTGGTTTTTTGACTTCTTTAATATTTAGTGTAACTTCATTCGAAGTAAATTTTGATAAATTATTTTTAATTTTATCAATATCGCTTCCCTTTTTTCCAATAACGAACCCTGGCCTTGAAGTATAAATAGTTACATAACATTTATTTGCAGTCCTTTCGATCATTACTTTTGAAACTCCAGAATTTATTACATTTTTTTTAATATATTCTCGTATTTTAAAATCTTCGATTAAATAATTTCCAAAATCTTTCTTCTTAGCATACCAAACTGAGTCCCATCCTCTATTGACACCTAATCTAAAACCAACAGGATTAACTTTTTGCCCCATGTGCCTCCACTTTTTTTGCTTCTGAAAGAATAATTGTTACACTTGAAAAAGGTTTTAATATTGGCGCTGCTCTTCCCTTTGCTCTAGGTCTAAATCTTTTCATAATAATTTTTTTTCCACAATAAGCTTCTTTAACTATTAATTTATCAATATCATATTGAAAGTTATTCTCAGCATTCGCAACCGCTGAACTTATAGTTTTTCTTATATCTTTAGTGATTCTTTTCTCTGAAAATTGTAAATCTCTTATAGCTACTTCAACTTTTTTCCCAACTATATTTTTTAATATGGGATTTAATTTTCTTACACTAGATCTAATATTGTTATTTACAGATCTTACAATCTTATTCTTATTTAGGTCTTTTTTCTTTTTTTTACTCATATCTTATTTTTTTTCATCCGCTTCTGCTGGTTTTGCTTTTTTATCAGCTGGTGTGTGTCCAAAAAAAGATCTAGTTGGTGCAAACTCTCCTAATTTATGCCCAACCATATCCTCCGAAATAGTAATTGGAATGAATTTTTTTCCATTATAAATTAAAAAACTCACTCCTACAAAATCAGGAATAATTGTAGACTTTCTAGACCATGTTTTAATAGGTATTTTTTTTGAGTCAGCTTTATATTTATCAACTTTTTTGATCAAACTAAGCTCAACAAAAGGCCCTTTCCACACAGCTCTTGCCATTATTTTGTATCCTTTCTCTTGTTTCTTCTTCTAACAATAAACTTATCTGTTCTTTTGTTATCTCTTGTTTTTAAACCTTTTGCCGATTGACCTGTTGGAGAAACTGGGTGTCTACCACCAGCTGTTTTACCTTCACCACCTCCATGTGGGTGATCAACAGGGTTTTTTACAACTCCTCGAGTATGAGGTCTTCTGCCAAGCCATCTAGATCTACCTGCTTTACCAATTTTGATATTTTTTTGGTCTGGATTACTTAAAACTCCAATTGTAGCTAGAGATCTTGAATCAATTTTTCTTACCTCTCCAGAAGCTAATTTAATCAAAGTATAATTTCCATCTAAACCACTAATTGTGACTGAAGTTCCTGCAGATCTTGCAATTTTTCCACCACCTCCTGGCTGAATTTCAACATTGTGAATGTTAATACCAACTGGAATATCTTGTAATGGCATACAATTTCCAACTTTAATCTCTTTTTTAGATCCATTTTCAATTTTGTCTCCAACTTTAATTTTTTGAGGTGCTAGATAATAAGCATGTGAATTATCATCAAATTTTACTAACATAATGTAACAAGATCTGTTTGGATCATATTCAATTCTTTCGACAATCGCTGGCATATCAAATTTTTTTCTATAAAAATCGACATGTCTATACATTTTTTTATGACCCCCTGCTCTGTTAACAGAAGTTATTCGTCCATAATTATTTCTTCCTTTCATTGAGTTTTTTGGTGAAACTAAAGATTTAAAAGGTTTTCCTTTCCAAAGGCCATTTCGATCCACAAGAATTGTGCCTCTTGTTGATTTTGTGTAGGGTTTAAAAGTTTTTAGAGCCATTTTATATTCCTGTTGTTAAATCAATACTTTGACCTTTTTTTAATGTAACTATCGCTTTTTTAAATCCTGAAACTTTAGTTTTTCTTCCTCTTGTTAATTTTGTTCTACTTTGTTTGTTAATAATATTTATTTTAGTAACATTTACCTTGAAAATTTTTTCTATGTTTGATTTTAAATTTTTCTTATTGGCTGCTGAAGGTACCTTAAATACAATTTTATTTTGTTCAGACAAATTAGTCGATTTCTCTGTTACTTGAGGTGATAAAATTTTATCATATAAATGAATTTTATTCATATTAAGCATACCTCTTTTCTAATTCTTTAACTGAGCTTTCTGTAAAGACAACTTTTTTAAATTTGACAATATCAAAGGCACTAAAATGATTTATATCTGTCACTTTGATATTTGGAATATTTCTTATAGATTTTTCAATTTTTTCTTTTGAAACTTTATCTAAAATTATTAATGAATTTGTAATATCAAATTTTTTAATAATGATATTCATCTCTTTTGTTTTTTTAATTTCTGATACAAAATCATTAAAAATTAAAAGATTTTTATTTTTAATTTTTTCACTAAATAAAGAAGCAATGCTTTGTTTTTTTTCACTTTTGTTTAATTTTCTCTTTTTATATGATGACTCACCTTTTGGACCATGAGCTATACCACCACCAACAAAAATTGGAGCTTTTCTACTCGCATGTCTTGCATTACCTGTACCTTTTTGAGCATAAATTTTAGATGTAGGACCAGAAACTTCATTTTGCTGTTTTGTCTTAGCATGTCGACCTTTGTAATTAGCATTAGTTTTATAAAGAACACTATTTACAAGTTTTGAATTTATCCTGACTGAAAAAATTTTATCTAAAAGCTCGATAGAGTCTTTTTTTCCATTTAAATTTAACTTTTCTACTTTCATTATTTTTTCTTTTTCTCTGGTGTTTTTTTAGCAATTTCAGCAGCTTTAGCTTTTTCAGCAATTGTTAATTTTTTAATGTTTTTTACAGATCCTTTAACTAAAACTTCTGAATTTTTTGATCCTGGTATCGATCCTTTTAGATATAAAAGTTCATTTTCTAAATCTGTTTTAATAATTTCTATATTTTGCATAGTTCTAAGTTTGTCTCCCATATGACCAGCCATTTTTTTTCCTTTAAAGACTTTACCTGGATCTTGTCTTTGGCCAGTTGAACCATGAGATCTGTGAGATATAGAAACACCGTGAGTTGCTCTTAATCCACCAAAATTATGTCTTTTCATTGCCCCAGCAAATCCTTTACCAATCGTTTTTGATTTAGTGTCCACAAATTTAATATCCTTAAATATTTCTAATCCGAACTCATTTCCCTCTTTAAAATTTTCTGTACTGATAACTCTAAACTCTTTTAATCTTTTCTTTGCTTCAGTATTCTTTTTTGCAAAATAACCCTTCATAGCCTTTGTCAATTTTGAATTTTTAATTTTACCGTAACCCAGTTGAACTGCCTTGTAGCCTCTCTTTTCTTGATCAATTACTTGGATTACTCTTGCTTTTTCCATTTTCAAGACAGTTACAGGTACCAATTGGCCAGACTTATAAAACTCTCTTGTCATACCAAGTTTCTTTCCTAGTAAAGCTATTTCATTCATAATTATATCTTGATCTCCACGTCTACTCCTGAAGCTAGGTCTAACTTCATTAATGCTTCAACAGTTTGTGGTGTTGGTTCAATAATATCAATCAATCTTTTATGTGTTCTTGACTCAAATTGTTCTCTACTTTTCTTATCAATATGAGGTGATCTGAGAACTGTATATCTCTCAATCCTTGTTGGTAGCGGTATAGGACCTTTTATAGTAGCACCAGTTCTTTTTACAGTGTTTACTATTTCTTCTGTAGAAGCATCTAGAATTTTATTATCATATGCCCTAAGTTTAATTCTGATATTTTGCTTTTCCATATTACCCAGCTACTTTCTTAGTTACTTCGTCCTGAACATTTTGAGGTACTTTTGAATAATGATCAAAAAACATAGAGTATTGAGCTCTACCTTGAGACATCGATCTTAAATTATTTATGTATCCAAACATGTTAGCTAAAGGAACCATAGCAGTTATTACAGTAGCATTACCTCTTTGTTCTTGAGTACTAATTTGACCTCTTCTACTATTTAAATCACCAATAACATCTCCCATATAATCTTCAGGTGTCACGACCTCAACTCGCATAATAGGCTCTAATAATTTTAATCCACCATTAGTACAAGCTTGTTTGAAACAAGCTCTGCTTGCTAATTCAAAAGCTAATACGCTCGAGTCAACATCATGATGTAATCCATCTACTATCGTTACTTTATAATCAATCATTGGAAATCCAGCCAAAATTCCACTGTCAGAAACTGTTTCTATACCTTTTTCAACACCTGGTATAAACTCCTTTGGAATTGCGCCACCTTTAATTGCACTTTCAACAAGTCTCCCTTCACCAGGTTCTTGTGGTTCTACAAAAAGTTTTACTTTAGCAAACTGTCCAGCACCACCACTTTGTTTTTTATGTATGTATTCAAATTCAGCCGATTTCTCAATAGTTTCTCTATAAGCAACTTGTGGAGCTCCAACATTTGCCTCAACTTTGAATTCTCTTTTCATTCTATCAACGATAATATCTAAGTGTAGTTCACCCATACCCTTGATTATTGTTTGTCCCGACTCTTCATCTGAAGAAACTCTAAATGATGGATCCTCTTTTGCTAATCTTGCCAAAGCCTCTCCCATCTTTTCTTGGTCACCTTTTGTTTTTGGCTCTACAGCGATTTCAATAACTGGATCAGGAAATTCCATTGGTTCTAATAAAACTAAATTTTCTTTATTACACAAAGTATGTCCCGTCATTGTATTTTTAAGACCCGCTAACGAAACTATGTCACCCGCATTTGCCTCTTTAATATCTTCTCGAGAATTTGCATGCATAAGCAACATTCTTCCTACTCTTTCTTCCTTATCAGTAGAAGAATTATATATTGCAGTACCAGATTTAATAGTTCCAGAATAAATCCTTATAAATGTTAAAGATCCAACAAATGGATCATTGGCAACTTTAAATGCTAAAGCAGAAAATGGTGCATTATCGTCAAATTTCATTTCTACCTCTTCATCAGATCCAACTTTTGTGCCTTTAATTGAACCAATATCTAAAGGGCTTGGTAAATAGTTTACAACAGCGTCTAATAATGGTTGAACACCTTTGTTTTTGAATGCTGATCCAGTTAAAACTGGAACAAAATCAAAATTTAATGTTCCTTTTCTTATACATTTTTTAAGGTCATCTTCTTTAATTTCATCACCATTTAAATAACTTTCCATTAATTTTTCATCTTGCTCAACTGCAATTTCAACTAATTCTGTTCTGTATTTGTTAACTAATTCTTTTAAATCATCAGGTATATCTTTATATTCCCACTCTGCACCTAAAGCTTCATTTTTCCAAATTTGAGCTTTCATTTTTACTAGGTCTACAACACCTGTTAATGATGCTTCAATTCCAACTGGGATTTGTAAAACTAATGGCTTAGCTCCTAATCTATCTTTAATCATATCAACACATCTAAAGAAGTCTGCTCCAGTTCTATCTAATTTATTAACAAAACAAATTCTTGGAACTTTATATTTATCAGCTTGTCTCCATACTGTTTCAGATTGTGGTTCTACGCCGGCTACACCATCAAATACAGCTACAGCTCCATCTAAAACTTTTAAAGATCTTTCAACTTCAATAGTAAAATCAACGTGACCTGGAGTATCTATGATATTAATTCTATGATCTTGCCAAAAACATGTGGTAGCTGCAGAGGTAATTGTAATTCCTCTCTCCTGCTCTTGTTCCATCCAGTCCATTGTTGCAGCACCGTCATGTACTTCACCAATCTTATGACTTTTTCCTGTATAATATAAAATTCTTTCAGTAGTAGTAGTTTTGCCAGCATCGATATGTGCCATGATCCCAATATTTCTATATTTATCTAATGTATGTGATCTAGCCATAAAATATTACCATCTAAAGTGTGCAAAGGCTTTATTCGACTCTGCCATTTTGTGTACATCTTCTCTTTTCTTTACAGCAGCACCCTTTTTTTCATAAGCATCAAAAAGTTCACTGAAAATTTTATCTGACATATACTTATCTTTTCTTTTTCTTGCTGAGTCGACTAACCATCTTATTGCAAGAGCTTGAGCTCTTTTACTTTTTACCTCAACTGGAACTTGATAAGTTGCACCACCAACTCTTCTAGATCTTACCTCGACAGTAGGTTTGATATTATTTATCGCTTCATTAAAAATATTAATTGGATCTTCTTTTGATTTAGTTTTAATTTTTTCAATTGCATCATAAACAATCTTAGCTGCTACACCTCTCTTACCATCATACATAATATTATTTATTAATTTTGGAATTATAGTGGAATTATACTTTGGATCTGGAACAATATTTTTTTTAGGCTGAGTTTTTTTTCTGGACATTGTTACTTACCTTTTTTCGTTCCGTATAAAGATCTTCTTTTTTTTCTATTCGCAACGCCTTGTGTGTCTAAGTTTCCTCTTAGAATATGGTACCTGACCCCTGGCAAATCTTTTACTCTTCCACCTCTTATTAAAACAACTGAGTGTTCTTGTAAATTATGTCCTTCACCAGGTATATAAGCTGTGACTTCAAAACCATTTGATAATCTTACTCTAGCAACTTTTCTTAAAGCTGAATTAGGTTTTTTAGGAGTTGTTGTATAAACTTTCACGCATACACCTCTTTTCAAAGGTTGTTTTTCAAGAGCTGGAACTTTATTCCTAGTAATTTGTTTCACTCTTTTTTTCTTCAGCAACTGATTAATCGTTGGCATAATTCTTGTTTTAAAATTAGTTAATATTTTTGAATGAAATAACTGACAGGTTATTATGGCAGCGTTTAGTACGTTAAGTGGTACTACGTTCCAACCAAAAATATCGCCAAATTACTTATTAATTTGATTTTGTCAAACTAAAACTATTGATTTTAGTGCTTATTTTTATTGATTTGTCTGGCTTTCAGAAGGCTCTAACTTTTCTTGTTCTGACAAAAATTTATTATCATCCTCAAGAGCTTTTTTGTTCCACTTGTTCTTAATATTTCCAGTCCCAGCAGGAACTAATCTACCTACTATTACATTTTCTTTAAGGCCGTTTAAAGGATCAACTTTACCTTTTATCGCAGCATCTGTTAGTACTCTAGTAGTCTCTTGGAATGATGCGGCAGATATAAATGACTCTGTCTGTAATGAAGCTTTAGTAATACCCATTAAAACTCTTTCACCCATAGCAGGTTTTTTACCTTCTGATTTTAATTTTTCATTCATATTTTCAAATTTAATTCGGTCAATAATTTCACCAGGTAAATATGATGAGTCACCAGATGATTTAATTTCAATTTTTTTAAGCATTTGTCTTAAAATCGTCTCAATATGTTTATCATTTATTATTACTCCCTGTAATCTATAAACTTCTTGGACTTGATTAACAAAATATTCTGTTAAATCTTTTATTCCCATTATTCTTAAGATATCATGTGGAAGAGGTTGACCATCTAGAAGATATTCACCTTTTTTAATTTTTTCACCCTGATTAAAATTAATATGTTTACCCTTAGGAATTAAATAATTTGAGGGTTCAGATCCATCTTCAGGAACAATTGAAACTCTTTGTTTGCCTCGTACCTCTTTACCAAAAACAACTTGTCCATCATTCTCTGCTATTATTGCGCTATCTTTTGCTTTTCTAGCCTCAAATAATTCTGCTACTCTTGGAAGACCTCCAGTAATATCTTTTGTTTTAGTTGTCTCTTTAGGTAGTCGTGCAATTACATCTCCTGCTGAAACTTTTTGACCATCTTTTACTGATAAAATTGAGTCAGGAACTAAGTAATATCTTGCTTCATTATCATCAGCCTTTTTAATTACATTTCCCTTTTCATCTCTTAATGTAATACGAGGTTTTAGCTCAGAACTCTTGGACTGTGATCTCCAATCAATAACTGATTTTGAGGAAATACCAGTCGCATCATCAGTAGTTTCTTGTATAGTTACTCCATCGATTAAGTCTACATAGCTTGCTATACCACTTTTCTCTGCAATTACTGGTGTTGTGTATGGATCCCATTCACAAATTTTTGTGTTTGCTTTTACTTTATCACCATTTTTAAAAAATAATTTTGAACCATAAGCAACTTTATAAACTGCAACTTGAACTCCATTATCATCTTCAATAGATAATTGAGTATTTCTACCCATAACTATTAGATTTTTCTTTGAGTCCTCTAAAATATTTGAATTAATAATTTTTAAAACACCTTCATTTTTAGTTACAATTTGAGAATCTTGTTTTACTGATGCAGTACCACCAACGTGGAAAGTACGCATGGTCAATTGAGTTCCTGGTTCACCAATTGATTGTGCTGAGATCATTCCAATCGCCTCACCGACATGAACCATTTTACCTCTAGATAAATCTCTTCCATAGGAAGTTGCACATACCCCCTCTTTAGAACCACAAGTCATGACGGAATAAACTTTAATTGATTTAATACCAGCTGAATCTATTTTATCACAGCCAGCTTCATCAATCATTGTTAGTTTTTTTAATATTATTTCACCTGTAATCGGATGTTTCACATCATCAAAAGTCATTCTTCCCAGAGCTCTTTCTGATAAACTAACTACTACATTACCACCTTCTAATATTTCTGAAAGTTCGATAAAACCAGGATTTTTACAATCACATTCTTTTTTAGTTATTGTTAAATCTTGGGCTACATCACAAAGTCTTCTTGTTAAATAACCTGAACTTGCAGTTTTTAAGGCTGTATCAGCTAAACCTTTACGAGCTCCGTGAGTAGAATTAAAATATTCAAGAGCTGTCAAACCTTCTTTAAAATTAGAAGTAATTGGACTTTCAATAATTTCTCCGGATGGCTTTGCAATCAAGCCTCTCATTCCTGCTAATTGTTTCATTTGAGCAGCTGAGCCTCTAGCACCGCTATCGGCCATCATAAATACTGAATTAATTTTGAGTCCTTCAGGAGTTTTTTCTGTAGCTGAAATACCTTTCATCATTTCACCTGCAACCTTATCTGTACACTTTGACCAAGCATCAACCACTTTATTATATTTTTCACCTCTAGTAATTAAACCTTCTGCATATTGTGTTTCATAATCAGCAATTAATTTTTTAGTATCATCAATTAATTGTGTTTTATTCTCTGGTATTATCAAATCATCTTTACCAAATGAAATTCCAGCTTTAAACGCGTGTTTGAATCCTAAGTCTTTAAGTTTATCACAGAAAATTACAGTTGTTTTTTGACCACAAAATCTAAAAACTACATCAATAATTTCTGATACGGTTTTTTTAGGTAAAAGCCTATCAATTAAAGAAAATTTGATATTAAAATTTTTTGGAAGTAAATTTGCCAATAAAAATCTTCCAGCAGTAGATGTATATTTTTCAAATTTTTTATTACCTTTTTCATCTACTGTTTCAAATCTTGAAATAATTGTACTATGAACTTTAATTTGATCAGAAGACAATGCAAATTCAATTTGATCAGCATCTAAAAAATAACCCATGGGTTTATCACTGACTGGTTCTTGTGATAAATAATAGATACCCAAGATCATATCTTGACTAGGCACAATTATAGGTTTCCCGTTAGATGGAGATAAAATATTGTTCGTTGAGAGCATCAAAATTCTTGCTTCTAATTGGGCTTCAAGACTTAAAGGTACATGGACTGCCATTTGATCTCCATCAAAATCTGCATTAAAAGCTGCGCAAGTTAATGGATGTAATTCAATTGCATCTCCTTCAATGAGTTTTGGTTCAAAAGCTTGAACTCCAAGTCTATGAAGTGTTGGAGCTCGATTTAATAAAACTGGATGTTCTCTTACAATAAGTTCTAATGCGTCCCATACAGCATTAGTCTCTTTTTCAACCAATTTTTTTGCTTGTTTGATAGTTGAAGCTAACCCTAATTTATTTAATCTAGCATATAAAAATGGTTTAAATAATTCTAATGCCATTTTTTTTGGTAAACCACATTCATGTAATTTTAGATCTGGACCTACAACAATTACTGATCTACCAGAGTAATCAACTCGTTTACCTAATAAATTTTGTCTAAATCTTCCTTGTTTACCTTTTAACATTTCAGCAAGTGACTTTAATGGTCTTTTGCCTGTGCCAGTTATTACTCTGCCTCTTCTTCCATTGTCAAAAAGTGCATCAACAGACTCTTGGAGCATACGTTTTTCGTTTCTAACAATTATATCAGGAGCTTTTAAATCCATTAATCTTTTCAAACGATTATTTCTATTTATTACTCTCCTATAAAGATCGTTTAGATCAGAAGTTGCAAACCTCCCACCATCTAATGGAACTAAAGGTCTTAATTCTGGAGGAATAACTGGTACTACAGTCATAATCATCCATTCAGGTTTTTGACCAGTTTCAATGAACGACTCTATCAGCTTTAATCTTTTTATTGCTCTTTCTTCATTAACTTTTGATTTTGTTTCTTTGATATAGTTAACAAGGTTTTTTCTTTCAGATTCTAAATCTAAACTTTTTAACATTTCAAGAACTGCCTCTGCACCTATACCAGCAGTAAAAGCCTCTTCTCCAAATTCATCTTGGTATTTTGCTAGTTCCTCTTCATTTAAAATTTGATTTTTTTGTAATCCTGTTAGTCCAGGCTCAATTACTATGAAATTTTCAAAGTACAAAACTCTTTCAATTTCTTTTAATTTCATATCGACCGCTAGAGCAATTCTGCTTGGTAAAGATTTTAAAAACCAGATATGAGCAACAGGAGTAGCAAGATTTATGTGACCCATTCTCTCTCGTCTAACATTTGACTTTGTTACCTCGACACCACATTTTTCACATATTATCCCTCTAAATTTCATTCTTTTATATTTACCGCACAAACACTCATAGTCTTTAATTGGACCAAATATTCTTGCACAAAAAAGTCCATCTTTTTCAGGTCTAAAAGTTCTGTAATTTATTGTTTCCGGTTTCTTTATCTCACCATAAGTCCAAGATTTTATTTTTTCTGGGCTTGCCAAAGAAATTTTAATACTATTAAAATTTTGTGACTCTTTTATTTCTGCATTTTTAAATAACTCTGATAATTCTTTTTTCATTATTAATTCAGCTCCACATTTAATGCTAATGATTTAATTTCTTTTACGAGAACATTAAATGATTCTGGTATACCAGACTCAAAATTTTCCTCACCTTTAACAATTGTCTCATAAACTTTAACACGACCAGCAACATCGTCAGATTTTACAGTCAAAATTTCTTGTAATGTATATGACGCTCCATAAGCCTCTAAAGCCCAAACTTCCATTTCACCAAAACGTTGTCCTCCAAGTTGAGCTTTACCTCCTAATGGTTGTTGAGTAACCAAACTATAAGGACCTGTTGATCTAGCATGAATTTTATCTTCAACTAAATGATGAAGTTTTAGCATGTAAATAATGCCAACAGTGACTGGTCTATCAAATTTTTCCCCTGTTCTTCCATCCCATAAAAAAGTTTGTCCTGAACCGGGTAATTTTGCTAATTCTAACATTTCTGTTACATTTTTTTCTTTCGCACCGTCAAAAACTGGTGTTGAAATTGCAATTCCATTTTGTAAGTTCTCACATAAATCTCTGAATTCATTTTTATTTAATTTATCTACTTTTTCACTAAAAATTTCTTCTCCATAAACAGACTTTAAGAAACTTGAAATTTTTTCAGTTTTTTCAATTCTCCTATTATTTTCATTAACTAATCTTTTTACTTCTTCACCGAATTCTTTACAAGCCCAGCCCAGATGTGTTTCTAAAATTTGACCAACATTCATCCTGCTTGGAACACCCAATGGATTTAAAACAATATCCACTGGTCTTCCATCCTCTTTATATGGCATATCTTCAACTGGAACAATTTTACTAACAACACCTTTATTTCCATGCCTTCCTGACATTTTATCACCAGGTCTCAATCTTCTTTTAATAGCAACAAATACTTTCACCATCTTCATAACGCTTGGTAATAAATCATCACCACTTCTAATCTTTAAAACCTTGTCTTCAAATCTTTCGGTAATATCCTGTTTTGCTTTTGTGTACTGATCTTTTAGTTGATTTAAAGTATTTTCATCTTTTGGGTTATTAGTTGTAATTTTAAAAACATCATTAACACTAAGTTTATTAATATTTTCAAAACTTAATTTTGCTCCTGTCTCTAAATCTTTAATTTTTTTATTTAATGAAGATCCAGATAGTATATCTGAAGCTCTTTGTTTAATACTTCTTTCTAAAATCTCTTCTTCTACAATCTTATCTTGTTGAACCTGTTCGATTTCGGCTCTCTCAATTGTAATAGATCTCTCATCTTTTTCTATGCCGTGTCTATTAAAAACTCTGACGTCAACTACAGTTCCACTACTTCCTCTTGACATTCTTAAAGACGTATCAGTTACATCAATTGCCTTTTCACCAAAAATAGATCTTAACAGTTTCTCCTCTGGACCTGATGCAGAATCTCCTTTTGGTGTAACTTTACCTACTAAAATATCTCCTGCATTTACCTCAGCACCAATGTAAACAATTCCAGATTCGTCCAGATTTTTTAATGCTTCTTCATTAACATTAGGAATATCTCTAGTTATTTCTTCCTCTCCAAGCTTTGTATCTCGAGCCATTATTTCATATTCTACAATATGTACAGATGTGAATACATCGTCTGTAACACATCTTTCTGAAATTAATATAGAGTCCTCAAAGTTATAACCTTGCCAAGGCATAAAGGCGACTGTCACATTTTTTCCTAATGCTAATTCACCAATCTTTGTTGAAGGACCATCAGCTATAATATCTCCAGTTTTAACTTTATCACCTACGGTAACCAAAGGTCTTTGATTAATACATGTATTTTGATTTGATCTTTTAAATTTTTGTAAATTGTAAATATCTACACCAGATTTTGTGTAGTCTATTTCCTCAGTCACTTTAATTACAATTCTTTTACCATCTATTTTGTCAACAATACCATCTCTTTTAGCAACAATAGTTACTCCAGAGTCTAGAGCCACATCGCTTTCAATACCAGTTCCAACTAGAGGTGCTTCAGGTTTCAATAATGGAACAGCTTGTCTCATCATGTTAGAGCCCATCAAAGCTCTATTAGCATCATCATTTTCTAAAAAAGGAATTAAAGACGCAGCAACAGAAACAAGTTGTTTAGGAGAAACGTCTATGTAATCAATCGTCTCTGGTTTAGCTAAAAGAAAGTTCAAATTCTGTCTGCAAGAAACTAATTCCTCTACTATTTTTCCACTTTTATCAATTTTAGTATTAGCTTGAGCAATTGTAAATTTTGTTTCCTCCATTGCAGATAAGTACTCAACTTTGTCTTGGACTACTCCATCTTTTACTCTCTTATAAGGACTCTCAATAAATCCATACTTATTTATTTTAGCGTAAGTTGATAAACTATTTATTAATCCAATATTAGGTCCCTCTGGTGTTTCGATTGGGCAAATTCTTCCATAATGCGTTGGGTGAACGTCTCTAACTTCAAATCCAGCTCTCTCTCTTGTTAGACCTCCAGGTCCTAAAGCTGAAACTCTTCTTTTATGTGTTATCTCTGATAGAGGATTTGTTTGATCCATAAATTGAGATAACTGGGAACTTGCAAAAAAATCTTTTAAAGAAACTGTTAAAGGTTTAGCATTGATTAAGTCTTGTGGCATTGCTGACTCAACATCTAATGTTGTCATTTTTTCTTTAATTGCTCTTTCCATTCTGTAAACGCCAATTCTTGCTTGGTTTTCAACTAACTCACCCACTGATCTGACTCTTCTATTTCCTAGATGGTCGATATCATCAACTTCATCTTTCCCATCTCTTAAGTCTAACATTTTGTGTATTATAGCAATTAAATCATCATTTCTTAAAATTGTAATTTTGTCAGAACATTCTAAATTAAGTCTTGAGTTCATTTTTACTCTTCCAACATCTGATAAATCGTATCTGTCAGAACTAAAAAATAGGTTATTAAATATTTGTGTTGCAATTTCAATTGTTGGTGGTTCACCTGGTCTAAGCATTTTATATATTTCAGTTATTGCTTCATCCTTTGTATTATTTTTATCATTTAGAATTGTTAATAATAAGTATGGACCTTTATTTATAGAATTGGTTGTTGCGATTTTTATAGAATGAATATTTGCATCAAGAATTTGCTGTATAATAGTATCATTTAATTCTGTACCTATCTTTAAAATTCCTGTTTCACTATCATTCAATTTAATATCACTGTGCAAAAATTTTCCAAATAAAGACTCTCTAGAAACTAATATATCTTTTAATCCATCATTGGATAATTTCTTAGCATTTAAATAATTAATCTTTTCACCAAGTTTAATTATTACTTTACCCGTTTTTGCATCAATTACTTCTTCAGAAAAATTTTTAGCCCTGTAGTTTTCTGGGTTAAATTTTGTTTTCCATTTTTCTGATTTTGTATCAAAACTAAATTGCTCATTTTCATAAAATTCTTTTGCAATATCAGATTTGGAAAAACCTAATGCAAGTAATAAAGTGGAAGCTAAAATTTTCTTTTTTCTATCAATCTTAAAATAAAGTAAATCTTTGATATCGTACTCAAAATCTAACCATGAACCACGATTTGGTATTACTCTACAATTAAATAATAATTTTCCACTTGCGTGAGTTTTACCTTTGTCATGGTCAAAAAATACTCCCGGACTTCTATGCATTTGATTTACCACAACTCTCTGAACACCATTGGTTATAAAGGTACCGCTATTTGTCATCATTGGTACTTCACCCATGTAGACTTCCTGTTCTTTTGCTGAAAGTATATCTTTAGTATTATTTTCTTGATCTATCTCGTAAACAACAAGTCTTAAAGTGCACTTTAATGCTGATGAATAAGTTAACCCTCTTGCTATACATTCTTCAACATCAAATTTTGGTTTTTCAAGTCTGTACGAGACATATTCTAAAGTTGCTTTATCATTTAAATCCTCAATTGGAAAAATACTTTTAAAAACTCTATCAAAACCTTTCGTTAAATCTCCAGCATCTTGTTGAAATTCAGTTAATTCTTTGTAAGAATTTTTTTGTACTTCAATTAAATTTGGAATTGATAAGCTTTCTTTCAGCTTACCAAAACTTTTTCTAATATTCTTTTTTTCAGTAAAAGATATTTGCATCTTCTATTAAGCACTGTATTTAAATTCTAACAGTACTTAAAAAAATTCCTTATAAATTTATTTAAGTTCTACTTTTGCGCCTGCAGCTTCAAGCTTAGCTTTAATTTCCTCTGCTTCTTTTTTAGGAACACCTGCTTTAACTTCTTTTGGTGCACCTTCTACTAAGTCTTTGGCTTCTTTTAAGCCAAGAGATGTTGCTGCTCTTACTTCTTTTATGACATTTATTTTCTTGTCACCAGCAGATACTAGCATGATTGTAAAATCATCTTTGTCTTCTGCTGCTGCTGCGCCTCCAGCTGCTGCTGGTGCTGCCGCTGCCATTGGGGTAACTCCCCATTTTTCTTCTAGTTGTTTTGAAAGATCAGCTGCTTCAGCAACTGTCAAGCTTGATAAATCTTCTATAATTTTGTTAAGGTCTGGCATATTTCACTCTTTAGGTTTTGTTTCAGAATTTTCAGTGGGTAAATTACTCATTTTTTCTGATCGTGCAAGCAAAATACTCACTAATTTTGATGCTGAAGCATTCAAAATACCAATAATATTTGCTCTCGCCTCATCTAAAGTTGGTAAACTTGCGACATTCATTACACCTGCTTGATCCAAAACCTCATTTTCCATCATTCCACCGATTAATTTCAAGTTTTGATTGTCTTTGGCAAACTTAGATAGAATTCTAGCTGACATTATTGCGTCTTCACCAAAAGCGACAGCAGTTGGTCCTGTAAATAGATTCGATAATTCTTTACACTTTGTTTTTTCCAAAGCTAATTTAGTAATTCTATTTTTTGTGATTTTAAAAATAATTCCATGTTCTCTCATTTTTGATCTAAGTTCGTCTAACTGCACCATAGTAAGTCCTTGGTAATGTGTTACCATAACAGCTTTACTATTTTCAAACTGAGCTGTGATCTCAGTAATATAATTTTTTTTTTGTTCTTTATTCATCATAACGATTAAATATTTTTGCCTATTTTTAATTTATACGATACTCCCATTGTAGATGTAATAAATGCAGATTTTATTAAATCTCCTTTAACGGTATTATTAGATTTCTCTTTTTCTAAAGTTTCTATAATAGCATTAAAATTTTTAATTAGTTTTTCATCGCTAAATGATTTTTTTCCTATACTTACACCAATATTTCCATCTTTGTCATTTCTTATTTCTGCTTGTCCTGATTTTGCATCAGATACAGCAGTTTTTAAGTTGTCGGTAACTGTACCAAGTTTAGGATTAGGCATCAAACCTTTTGGTCCTAAAACTTTTCCAAGTTTTGAAAGTTTTATCATCATTCCAGGTGTACAAATTAATTTTTCAAAATTAATTTCACCACTTTTAATCTTCTCAATAAAATCATCACCACCAACTAAATCTGCACCTGCACTTTTAGCATCAGCAGCCTTGTTGTCTTCACAAACAACAGCTACTTTTACTTTTTTTCCTGTTCCCCCAGGAAGATTTACAACTGTTCTAATATTAATTTCATTTTTTTTTTGTTTATTATTAATTTGAAAACTTAAATCTATTGACTCATCAAATTTTGTTGTACAATTTTTCTTTATTGTAGGAATTAATTTACCTATTTCTTCTGGAGATAAATCGTTAGTCTTCTCTGGTAATTTTTTATATCTTTTTGATATCATTACTCTTTGACCTCAATTCCCATAGATCTAGCAGAACCAGCAATAATTTTTACTGCCTCATTCAAATCAATTGCATTTAAATCATTCATTTTTTGTTTTGCAATTTCTTCAGCTTGTTTTTTTGTAATCGAACCAACAATATTTCTTCCTGGTTCCTGAGAACCGCTTTTTAATTTTGCCGCTTCACGTATAAAAAAAGACGCTGGAGGTGATTTAATTTTAAAATCAAATTTTTTATCTTTATAAACTGTAATTTCTACTGGAACAGGTTTACCAGCTAAAGATTTTGTTTTATCATTAAAGGCTTTACAAAACTCCATTATATTTACTCCTCTTTGTCCAAGAGCTGGACCAACTGGAGGAGCTGGATTTGCTTGTCCACCTTTGATTTGTAATTTTATAAAACCACTTATCTCTTTTTTTGCTGCCATTAACTAACCTTTTCCACCTGATTATATTCTAAATCTACAGGAGTTGGACGACCAAATATAGAAACTGAAACCTTTAGTCTAGACTTTTCCTCATCAATTTCTTCAACCATTCCACTAAATGATGCAAAAGGTCCATCAACAACCTGTACTTTTTCACCTACACTATATTCTATACCAGATTTTGGCTGCGCTACTCCATCTTTTATTTGTCCTAAAATTTTTTCAATTTCTTTATCAGAAACTGGAACTGGAATACCTTTTGTTCCTAAAAAACCACTAACTCTCTTAATGTTTTTGATCATATGATAAATATTATTATCCATTTCACTTTTGATTAAAACGTATCCTGGAAAATATTTTTTCTTTCTTTGTACTCTTTTTCCTCTTTTAACCTCCGTAACATCATGCGTCGGAACAATTATTTCTTCAAATTTATCAGAAATTTTAGCTTTATCAGCCTCTTCTTTAATGAGACCTGCTACCTTGTTCTCAAAACTTGAGTGAGACTGAACTATGTACCAATTTTTCATTAAATGCTTACCTTAAGTAGTAAATCCAGAAAAAACTTTAAAGCTTGATCTAAAAGAAGAAAAAATAAAGACATTACAACAGCCATTAAAAAAACCATTAATGCACCTTGAAGAGTTTCTTTTCCAGTTGGCCAAGTTACTTTAAAGGCTTCTTGTTTTACCTCTTGTATAAATTTAATTGGGTTTCTCATAATTTACTCTTTAAAATTATTGGCAGGAGCGGAGGGACTCGAACCCTCAGCCTCCGGTTTTGGAGACCGGCGCTCTACCAATTGAGCTACACTCCTATATAGAGCTTACTCTATAATTTTAGTTACTACTCCTGCTCCAACAGTTCTACCACCTTCTCTTATAGCAAAGTTTAATTTTTCTGACATTGCAATCGGAGTAATTAGTTTAACTGTAAATTTAGCATCATCACCAGGCATAACCATTTCAGTACCTGATGGTAATTCTACTTCACCAGTTACGTCTGTTGTTCTAAAATAAAACTGAGGTCTGTACTTTGTAAAAAAAGGAGTATGTCTTCCGCCTTCTTCTTTTTTAAGTACATAGGCCTGAGCTTCAAACTTAGTATGTGGTGTAACTGAACCAGGTTTACAGAGTACTTGACCTCTTTCAATGTCAGTTCTTTCTACACCTCTTAAAAGTACACCTACGTTGTCACCAGCTTCACCTGAGTCTAAAAGTTTTCTAAACATCTCAACACCAGTGCAAACTGATTTTTTAGTTTCTTTAATACCAACGATTTCTAATTCATCACCAGTTTTAAGTACGCCTGACTCTACTCTTCCTGTTGCAACTGTACCTCTTCCTGAAATTGAAAAAACATCCTCTACAGGCATCAAGAAATCTTTATCCTTTGGTCTGTCTGGTTGAGGAATAAACTCATCAACATTTTTCATTAATTCCATAATTGAATTTTTACCAATCTCATCATCTCTACCCTCAACTGCAGCTAAAGCTGAACCTTTGGCAATAGGTGTTTTGTCACCAGGAAATTTATATGAAGTTAATAATTCTTTAATTTCCTCTTCAACTAGGTCAATCATTTCTTTATCATCAACTTGATCTACTTTATTTAAGTAAACAACAATTGCTGGTACACCAACTTGTCTTGCTAAAAGAATATGTTCTCTAGTTTGTGGCATTGGGCCATCAGCAGCATTCACAACTAAAATAGCTCCATCCATTTGAGCAGCACCAGTAATCATATTTTTTACATAGTCAGCATGTCCAGGACAATCTACGTGTGCGTAGTGTCTTTTTTCTGTTTCATACTCTACATGAGCAGTTGAAATTGTAATTCCTCTCTCCTTTTCCTCTGGAGCTTTATCAATTTGATCATAAGCTACTGCTTGGGCACCACCTTTTTCTGATAAAACTTTAGTGATAGCAGCTGTTAAAGTAGTTTTACCATGGTCGACATGACCAATAGTACCGATATTACAATGCGGTTTATTTCTTACAAATTTTTCTTTCGACATTACTTTTACCTTTGTTAATTTTTATTTTATTTCTTGGAGCGGGTAAAGGGAATCGAACCCTTACATCCAGCTTGGAAGGCTAGCGTTCTACCATTGAACTACACCCGCACAACCCCAAGAATATCACTCCAGTATTATTCAAAAATTTATTGAATGGTGGAGGGGGAAAGATTCGAACTTTCGAAGACCGAAGTCAACGGGTTTACAGCCCGCCCCATTTGACCGCTCTGGAACCCCTCCCTTAGGGGAAGTGTCCCCTTGTTCAATAAAGCTTCAAACAACATGCGTTTTATATATTTTATTTGTGCAAATGCAATATGTGATTTATTGAGAAAATATTAAAAAAACGTGTAAAACTAAGTAAAATTTATGAATAAATCATCATTTTTCATCATTGGTCAACATGCAGTTATCGAAGCTTTAAAAAATCCAAAAAGGAATGTATTGAGATTGTTTTTAACTGAAGAAAGTAAAAAAAATATTCATAGAAACAGCCCAAATAAAAATCTCTTAGATGAAGTAAAAGTTTATTTTAAAACTAAAAAAGAGCTAGATAAATATAGCACTAAAGAAAATTTACTTCATCAAGGTTATGTTGCCGAAGTTGAACAACTTGAAAAACCAATTTTAAAAGAATACATAAAAACGAAAAATAATATAACTTTTGTGTGTTTAGATGGAGTAACTGACCCAAGAAATATTGGATCTGTAATTAGAAGTGCTGCATCATTTAATATAGATGGAATAATAATTAAAGAAAGAAATTTTCCAAGTGATAGTAAACTTATGTATAAGGCTGCTATCACTAAAGTTTTATCAGAAAAAGGTGGTGCCCAAGCAGTAGCTTATGATCAAATTGATAAAGCTCCAGAGGAAAAGGAGAGAGGAATTACAATTTCAACTGCTCATGTAGAGTATGAAACAGAAAAAAGATTTCACTGATATAGATTGGAAAGGAAATAATATTCTTTTATTTGGCTCTGAGGGATTTGGTTTGCATCAGCATACATCAAAATATGCAGATTTTTTAGTAAAGATTAATATTGATAATAAAATTGAGAGCTTAAATATATCAAATAGTGCATCTATTGTATTTCATCATTTGAGTTATGTTAAAAAAAATAGTTGATTAATACTAAAATAATTAATAGTTATTGCGCATGCCCTTGTAGCTCAGCTGGTAGAGCAATTGATTTGTAATCAATAGGTCCGCGGTTCGAATCCGTGCGGGGGCACCATCACTCAATAAAATCAACACTAATTATTTTTACAAAATTAAAGTTAGATTAAATTTTAGTATTAAGTGTTGCAGGATTGTTGCAAGATTGTTGCTAAATCAAGTGGTCGTAAAAAAATTATCTTGCGATTACCATCTTTACACTATCCCTATATTTTTTAACCCAAGCCGAAAATTCTTTTTTTGAATTAGATTTATTTTCAGAAGTTATATTTTCCAGCACAGGAAAAATATAGTCAGATTTAACTGCAAAGTTTACATTTTGTGGAAGCACTCCTTTTTTGTATAATGTTACTATTGAATCAAGTGTTGCAGTGACAATACCAATAACTTCACCTTTAGAATTAATTAAGGGTCCACCAGAATTACCTGGTTGAATTGGAACATCTATTTGCATAAGTCTAACATCATCCTCAAGTCCAGACATTGCATTTATTCTGCCAAACGTAGCTTTTAATTCCTTACCCTGAACATCAACGAGAGGATATCCTAAGGTGAATACTTCTTCTCCTACATCTGAATTTTTTGCTTTAATAATTGGTAATGCAGAAATATTTTTTACATCATCGATTTTTATAATAGCAATATCGTTAACTTTGTCTTGAGCAATTACTTTAGCGATCAATTCTTTATCGTCCACTGATACTGTTATTTTGTTTGCATTTCTAATTACGTGATAATTAGTTATCATATGACCTTCGGTAGAAATGAAGAAACCTGTGCCAGTGCTAAATCCTTTTTCTTTTCTAACTTTTTCAGGTTCATATATTGGTAGATCTGGTTTATTTTTTACTTCAGCCATCAATCTATCAATTTCAATTTTTGCTTCTTCTTCTTTAAAACCAAACGTGAATGCAAACATCCTCCCTTCTTTATCAAAACCAGTACCATATCCTTTGGTGCAAGATTTTGCGGTAAATGTTGCATCAACTCGACCTGTTAGAGAACACATTAAAGTTGCAACTCCCTTTTGACCTCCGCAGTATCCAGGAATCAAATAATTCGAAGCTGGAATAAAAGTAATTCTAGAGTTTCCATTGCATTTCATTTTTGATGGAACAGTTTCAACTTCAATTACAGAAGTTCCTGACATTAAATCACTATTAACAGTGCCTATAAAAACTTCATTAAACTCTTCGTACTTGCCAACAACTTTATATTTAACTGTGCAATTTGATAATATTAATCCAAAAAATATTATTAGAAGAATTTGTTTCATTGAAGATTCTATCATTGTTGCAGGATTGTTGCCAAGAAAAAATATTTTGAAATTATTGTTGCAAACAAGTGTTTATTTAAACTTTAGCAATTGATTTGTAATCAATAGGTCCGCGGTTCGAATCCGTGCGGGGGCACCATTAAGATGTTTCTCTTCTTAATTGCTCAATTTTAATTTTTTTTTGAAGACTTCTATTTTGATCATATAAAAGATTAAACTTTATCTTTTGATTTGTCTTTATAATAATATTTTTTGCATTTCTCACTTCAATATTGTCAGCAACTGCACTAATTGGTCTTTTTTTTGGATTTAAATTTTTTATTACTATTTTTGATCGATCACTAACTATTTTTCCTTTCCATCGTCTTGGTCTAAATGGACTTATTGGTGAAATTGACAATTTTTTTGAATTTAAACTTAATATTGGACCATGAACAGATAAGTTATAAGCAGTGCTACCTGCAGGTGTCGATACAAGTACACCATCTGAAACTAATTCTTTAATAATTTTTTTAGAACCATGATTGATTGACAATGAAGCAGCTTGTCTACTTTGTCTTAAAATTGATACTTCATTTATTGCTATATGTTTTTTTGTATTATTCTTGTAATTTTTAACAGTCATTTCTAAAGGTGAAATTGAAAGTGTTTTAGATCTAATAAAATTTTTTATAAAATTCTTTGATGAAAATTTATTCATTAAAAAACCATAGTTACCTGAGTTAACCCCATAAAATAATTTTTTGGATTTTTTATTTTTCTTTAATGTTTGAAGCATAAAACCATCTCCACCAATCACTATTATTGTATTCAATTTTTTTGGTTTAGCTTTTTTGAGTATGTTTAATAAAGATTTTTTAATCCTTAAAGATCTTAAATTTTTATCTGAAATAATTTGTATATTTTTCATTTCAGTGGTGCCCTCGGCCAGACTCGAACTGGCACTCCGCAAGCGGCAAGGATTTTAAGTCCTTTGTGTCTACCAATTTCACCACGAGGGCATTAATGAATTTCATGAGTATTTATGCTAATATTTATAATTGAACAAGGATAATAAGTAAAATTTTTTTAATTTATCTCTCTAACGTCTAGTCTACGTCTAGTTGTCCTATAATATTCTAGAACAATAAGTTAGGTTTATTTCCAAATAAGATTTACTAATTCTTGAGGTTTCCAGCTAATAGCAAAACTATTTGTCTGAATTATTCTGTCATTTTTCCAATCAATTAGGGAAAGTCTTAATCCATATCCTCTCATTTGAACTAAGTTATCAATTCCATATCCATTTAACCAAAAGAACATTGCGTATTTGGGAGCAAATTTTTTCTTAGTGGGAACAGCATTCTCAAAAGCCTCTTGTAACTTTTTTGCTTCACAAGAATTTTTATCCTCCATTAATTCAATAACGTACATTCCAAACCTTAACCAATCTTCTCTGGTAAGCATTATTGATGATGATGAAATTGGAGCTCCCTTTTTATCTAGCAAAATCTTACCCTTTGATGCAAAACCTGCGGCTTCTGAAATATTTTTTTGAAACCATTTAGCAAACTTCTTTTTTCCTCCTAATATATTTATCATATCTAATGTTATTAAATCAGTATTAGGATTTGAGTATTTGAATTCTTTTGGTCCTTCGGTTTCTAATCTTTTAGGATGTCTATTAAGTATACTAACGAGATCAGATTTTTTTCTATGTGTCTCTTTCAAAATACTATAGTTCATAACGTACTGGTCTCTGGCAAGCATATTCAAAGAGTCTTTTAATGTAACATGACCATAAAATGAGTCTTTAATTTCAGACGAATATTCAGCATGTGTTTTATTTAAATCTAAAATATTTTGGCAAGCCATTTTAATAGCTGCTATTCCCACTATTGACTTACTTCTTGACTGCCCATCAATAGGTTTGTCATTGAAAATATAATCTCTTTTCCAGTCGTGAATTAACACTCCTTTATCAAATACCATTAGACTAGAAATATCTCTATAATATACATAATCATAAATTTCTTTTGGAAGAGGCTTAATATTTTTTTTTATAATTCTAACTAGGTTACTTTTCGCAGGTTTAATTATAATTTTTTTTAAACCCCCATTATTTTTATGATTTCTATTTTCTAAACTTGACTTTCGATAGGTGTCATAGGCCCAATAATCATGTCTCTCGGTACAATACTTGCAATCGTTTGGAGGGTATTCTACTTTTTTAAAAATCTTTTTCCATTTTTCTAGTGAAGGAGACCATTTATTTTTGGGTGGTGTAGCCAAAGACGTGTTGCTTAAGATAAAACTCAGAACCACGATAACTAAAATTTTATTCATAATTTTAAAATACAATTCTATCTCTTTGACGTCTAGTCTACGTCTAGTTTGAGAGAAATTATTATTCATATTTTAAAATAATAAGAGGTTAAGGTTTTATTAAAATGTAGGATTTAATGGGATTTAAGACTGTATGAGACTGTGTGAGACTATAAATTTACTCTACCCTATGTATTTTAAGTCCTTTGTGTCTACCAATTTCACCACGAGGGCATTTGTAAATTTCATGAGTTTTTATGCTAATATTTATAATTCAACAAGTCTAATAAATAAAATTTTTTTATTTTATCTCTCTGGTTTCTAGTTTGTTTCTAGTTATCCTATAAAGTCCGATAACCCAGTATCACGATCCGAAAAAGTTTTTTCATTTTATACAATTAGCATTAAATCCAATTAGATTGTCTATGCCATACTTTGGTCTTTTGGCTAAATAAGTAATATCTTTTTCATGTTTTATTCCAGTTACCATTTCCATTAAGGTATCAATAGCTAAAGCCTCTTGATGTGTGTGCTTTCTAGCATTATGTTTTTTATATTGATTATTTTTTTGCTTACCATCGTATTTTCTTGAGGAGAAACTTTCATAATCAGTGATCCCTAAATTTAATACTTCCGCTGCTTTAGTAATTCTATTCATAACTAGGTCTGGAACTTTAGCCCCCCAATTTTTAGCTAAATAGATGTATCCTAAAGCTGAATTTAAACCATAAGAGTGATACCATAGGGCTCGAAACCCTCTAAAAGAATTATTATTGATATAGCCATCATCATAAAACACTTCCTCTATATTTTTAAATCTAAAATTGAATTCTTTTGCTGCTAGTTTTTTATTGTTTGTCCAATGAGCATAAGCTAAGTTTGGAATTCCTCCGTTTCCCATTGCATAGAATCCTTTTTCTTTCTTTAAAAATTCTTCAGGCTTAATAAATTTTTTATGCATTTTTTTAATATACTTGTTAACAATTTTAATTTCTTTATCACTTAAGTAATCTTTAAGATAAATTGCTATTAGCAAATAATTTGTAAAAGCATCCCTTGCAAATTCATATGCATGATACCAGCAAGGTGCCTCGGGATTTCCATCTTTCCAACATTTTGGTTTCTTTTTTAACTCTTCTTTACCGATTGTATCTAGTAAAACATTTGCTTTAGCTATTTTAATCAATATTCCTTTAGCGTCATCAATGTCAGTTTTATCATTATTACCAATTGCATTATGGGTAGCAACAGCAAACATGCTCATTGGACCAGTTAGATTTAAGTGATTTACACTTCTAGAATTTCCCAGCGCCCATTCACTCATCCAATCTAAACGTATTAAGCTTTCAATTCTAGCTTTTTTATATTTAGATTTAAAAGTCTCACCACCCACATATGAGCATGATTTAATCTTATCTATATAAAAATGTTTAGGAAAAGATATATCTTTAGATTTAACTTTTGCTTCAGCAGATAAACATAAAAATATGCTAAATAAAGTTAAAAGAATTTTTTTCATTTTTTATTGTTTGCCAACAATTAAAGGTTGATTAAGATTAATTTTAAAAAGTTTAGCTGCATTTTTATATGCAATCTTTTCTTGTACATCTGGGCTTAAAGATCCAATCATCAAACGAACATGCTTCATATAGTGTTCAACAAAAACATCATGTGCTGGGCTTTTACCTAATTTATGATCAGAACCAAAAAAATATCTATCGGAATATTTTTCCATCGATTTTGCCCAAACCTCATGTAATTTAAATCTATAATCATTTGGGATATGCAAATCCTCAAAGCCCCAAAGAGAAGACCAATGAAATGCTATTTTCCAGTCAGTATATGTATTAGGACAATAATCAAAAATTTCTTCAAGGTCTTTTGTTGGCATCATTCCTGTATGAGCTATCACAATTTTTGCGTTGGGGTATTTTTCACATTTTTTTTTATAAAAATTTTTAAACTCTGTTAATCTATCTATCCCATCTATTTCATGAAAAGGCTCCAGGTGTAAATTAATCGGCATACGGTGTTCATTGACAAATTCGAACGCCTTATCAATAATTGGGTGCTTAAGATCTAAATCTAATTGCGGTTGATACCCACCATAAGGGGGATTTTTTTTCTTTTTATTATAGTGAACTAGTCCAGCTTCTCCCAATCCATAACATTGTCCTTTTTTAAATCTTTTAATAGTTTCTTTAAACTCTTTATTAACTTCTGAGTTCTTATATTTTTTTTTATTTGCTGACATTCCAATAAAATTGGAATGACAATTAGTTAAAACATTCTGATGCTCTGCAGCAAAATCATAATAATAATTCCAATTATCTTCTGATTTGTAAGTATTTGGAGTTCCCATAATTACAGACATAAAAACATTTGCCTTATTTGTTAACATTGGCAAATCTTCTATAAAATACTCAGTACCTATATCTAAAGCTCTTCCGGTGGATTTTCTAGGATGTGCATGACCATCTATTATAGGTCCTAAATAAGGTTTATTTGTATCTCTTACCTCAAGATTATTAAGTTTATAACTGTCTAAAAGTTTTTTTGCTTCTTCACGACTTTCAGTTTTTCCAAACATAATTCTTTCATAAGCCCAGTGATCGAATCTATAGTGTTCGTCAAAACTGTTGGCAAACGTTGGTAAAATTAAAAAAATAAATAACAAAATTTTTTTCATTATTAAAATTATATTATTTCATCTCTTTAGTTTCTAGTTAATTTCTAGTTTGGTAGAATTTATAATTCATATTGCAATAAAAATAATTAAAGTTTTTTTAAAATTTAGAATTTAATGGGATTTAAGACTATATGAGACTGTGTGAGACTATAAATTTACTCTACCCTATGTTTTTTAAGTCCTTTGTGTCTACCAATTTCACCACGAGGGCATTAATGAATTTCATGAGTGTTTATGCCAATATTTATAATTGAACAAGAGGAATAAATAAATTTTTTTATCTTATCCTATCAAGAACCTAGACAGATCCTAGCTTGTTAAAATGTACTTACAATTTCTAGGTTTGCACCATATTCAGGTATTTGACTCATCAAACTATAATTCGAACTCATTCTGATATCGAAACCATTTAAATCTCTCTTATAACTCAAAGATGCTTTGTCATTATCTAAAGTCATAGCATATTCAATATCGTCTGTAGGTATATAACTAAATCCTAAATATAAAGTATCGCTATGAGCATTGTCACTTTGATTTCTTTCATAAATAGTCATTATAGAAAAACCATTATCGGTTACTAAATCAAATCCAATATTTGCTCTTAAATTTTTTGAGTCTTGACCGATAGATTTTGTATATTCTGTAGTTTCCGATAGGTAACGGTATGTTGCATCTGAAGACGGACTAAAATCTACTCCAAGCTCTAATCCACCATTTGGTTTAAAAGTAAAAGTATTAAAATTTAAAATGTCACTGATGGTAAAGCCAGCAGATATCATTCCAGTTTCAATTGTTTGAGCTTTGTAAACTAAGGCTGCAGGACCTTTTTCTCTATATTCGGATAATTCTGTATAGCTTAAATCAATTCTGAAATTAGGAGTAATATTCAAATCTTCTTTTTTATATGTTGTTAAGTAGTTAAGTGAACCAAATATTTGCGCACCATCTCTTTCTCCTGTTCTAGTACTTCCTCCCCCTTTTCTAACATGATCAGTCTTCAATGTGCTCACTCCAATGATGCCCTCGGTAAATTTTTTATCATCATGAGGAAAAGTTCCATAAACAGATAAACTAAAAGACTCAGTATCTAAATTAGTCCCGGATGTGCCTACATCAACATCATCATTACCAAATCTAAGAGCATAACCATATAATCTATTTTTGTTTATCTTTTTATCCATGCCAAGTGTAATACCTTTGGTATTAATTTTTTTAGATGATGAAGTAGATGTATCTCCAGTTCTACCAATACTTACACTACCCTCACTCCAAAATGACCAATCATCTGATAATTTGTCTAGAACTTCATTTGTTTTATTTGATATAGGAATAATGTTAGAAAGCGATGCCACCATTGAATTAGAAAAGTTTAATCTAATATTTTGGTTACTTAATTGATCATTGGTTCTATGTCTTCTTAACCAATACATACGGTTAAGGACTGGAGTACTTGCTTGAATAGCAATTTGTTTAGCAGTTGCAGTTTGAGACTCGATTGAGCTTAAAATATCTTTACCTTCATCAGAAGTAGTTATTGGATCATCACAGGCACCGACGATTATGCTCCAATTACAAGTTAAATCAAATTCATAAACTTCTGCATCCGCATCAATTACAAACATTTTACTTCCATCAGAATTAAATGCTGTTTCTCTTGCATTTCCTAAGCCGCTGTAGTTAGATAATTCAAGAGTTCCCTCAAGTGATAGAGTGGAGACATCAAAAGCTGTTGTTAGTTTATATTGATTAATTATATTATCATCACTGTCAGTAGTATACATTTTAGTGCCGTCGTAATTAAAAACAATTCCGTCTATGTAACTGTGATCAGAACTTAGGTCTTCTGTATTAATATGAGTAACTCCTGATGTAATGACAAATGGGGTATCAAGTGTGTATTCATTTATTTCACCAACATTGCTATTATCTTTGCCGTTTCCAGTAACAAACATTTTAGTTCCATCATTATTAAACGCAACTGAGGTCACTCTTTTTTCTTCCAAGTTTGTATTATAACCTTGACCTACATTATAAGTAGTGCTTGCAGTATCAATGTCATATGGTGTAGTTAACGTCCATTCAATAATAGTTTTATGATGATCAGCAATAAACATTTTTGTACCATCGTTATTGAACACAACTTGCATAGCTCCATGCATTTCAGTTGCTGAACCAGTATATGTACCTACATCTAAGCTGGTACGTAAGGTTGCAGTAGAAATATTGTAAGCTGTTGTTAAATCATACTCGTAAACCTTATCTCCTTTTGCTGTTGACTTTGGGGCCACTGCTTTCGTAGATGATGTATACATTTTGGTTCCATCGTTATTAAAAGTTAATGCCATATTATTGTAGTCAGTAGCTATAGTTACTTGTTCAACTGCTTTACTTCGCACAACAGTTGGCTCCGCTATAGCTTTAGAAAAAAATAAAGCTAAAAAAAATACAATGTAAAGAATTTTATAAATATTTTTCACAACAATTAATCATTAATACCTTAACAAATTCAAAAAATGAGTGTTAAAAATGTTAAAACATTACAATTCAAATGTCTAGGTAGGACAAAATTCATGATGAATATATATCTTTAATAGTTATTATTATTTAATGAAAAGTAATATTGTTAAATCTCACTTAAAAAAGAAATCACAGGCAAAGCTTGCTTTATCAATTAGCCTATTTTTCGTGCTTTTAACTGCAACTGGATACCTCTTTAATTCTAAAGAAGTAATTTTTCTATTTTATATTTTTTGTTTTGTATTTCTCTACAATTTAGTAATCCAATTTTTATTAGAAAGGTTTGATATTAAATCATGATAAAAACACTTATTAAATTAAAGATTTTAAAATTAATAATAATTGGTGGGGTATCAACAGCTTATGCTTTAAAGAGATATTGTGATCAAAAAAATGAAATTACAAGTAAAAAAAGTAAGAAAACTTTGCTTCTTACTCGATAAAAATTTTACTATTATTTATAGTAATATAAATAATGAAAAAAAAACTTACGATCGTAATTTTTACTGATTTAGACGGATCTCTTTTGCATAGAGATACTTTTCAATTCGATAGCATCAAAGATTATATTAAAAGCCTTGTAAATAAAGGTGTAATTATTATTCCAAATTCTAGCAAAACAGAGAAGGAAATTGAAAAATTCAATGAAGAGCTTGGAGTAAATCTTCCTTATATTTCAGAAAATGGATCATCTATTCATGGATTAAATTTAATCACCTCTAATTTTCCAGATAAACTTGTTCTTAGCAGAGAGAAAGAGGAATTATTGAAGATTTTTGAAAATAAAGTCCCTGAAAAATTAAAAGAAAAATGTTTTCAAATTTCAAAAATGAGTAAAAAAGAAAAAGAAAATATATTAGGGCAAAAAGATGAAAAGCTTAAAGATGCTTTAAATAGAAAATATACTTTACCTTTTTTATTTAAAGGTGACAAAAATGAAAAAAATAGATTACTAAAAATATTAAATTCAAATTCTTTAACTTTTCAGGAAGGTGGGCGTGTATCTAATCTTTGTGATAATATTAACAAAGTTAAATCAATGAATAGAGTTATAAAAATTTTAAAAAAAACTGAGGATAAGATTAAGACAATTGCAGTTGGTGACAATTTCAATGATCTAGAAATGTTAAGAAACTGTGATATTCCTTGTTTAGTGTTTAATGATCAGTTTAAACTAGATCAAATTAACATAAATAACCTTATATTTTCAAACAAGCCATCACCTGAGGGCTGGGCTGATGTGATTAAAATGGCCCTAGTTAAATTAGGTTTTAAAGATTAAAAAACTGCATGAGTGATTTTTCACAAAATGGAGTAATCTCCACCTTGCATGACTTTGGTACAAAGTCCACTTCAGTTATCGAAAGTGAATTATTAAAATTTTCCGAGCAAAGAAAAATGGAATTAATTTTACCATGTCTTTATTCTGAACTAGAAGGAACAGCCTTGCCTAAAATAGTTGAGGAGATAAGTAAAACTAAGTATCTCGATCATATCATTATTGGACTAGATAAAGCTAACGAGACACAAGCTAAAAAGGCTTGGAAATTTTTTAAAAAATTGAAAACTCCTTTTTCCATTCTTTGGAACGATGGTCCAAAATTAAAAAAACTAGATCAAGAACTTAAAAAAAATAATCTTGCTCCAAGTGAGCTCGGAAAAGGTCGAAATGTTTGGTATTGTATTGGAATGTGTATTGCAAGAGATAGTGCACGATCAGTTGCATTACACGATTGTGATATAAAAACTTATGATCGAAGAATGCTTGCAAAACTTTTTTATCCAGTTGTAAACCCACTTTTTAATTTTGAATTTTGTAAAGGTTATTATCCTAGAGTAGCTAATGATAAAATGAATGGGAGAGTAGCAAGATTATTGGTATTTCCGTTATTAACTGCATTAGAAAAAACTATTGGTAAAAGCGAATACTTAGAATTTATGAAATCTTTTAAATATCCTTTAGCAGGAGAGTTTTCATTTAGACGAAATGTTTTACCAGAGTTAAGAATATCATCAGACTGGGGTATTGAAGTGGGTATTTTATCTGAAATGCAGAGAAGTTTTTCACCTCAAAATATTTGCCAAGTTGATTTAGCTGATACTTATGATCATAAACATCAAGTTCTCTCAATGGATGATGAAACAAAGGGATTGTCTAGGATGTCAATTGATATCATCAAAACATTTATAAAAAAATTAGCCACACAGGGTAATACTTTTAGTAGAGAAAAATTTAGATCACTAAAAGCAACCTATTATAGATCAGCTCTAGATTTAATCGACATATATAGAAGTGATGCAATGATGAACGGACTAAAATTTGATTCACACACGGAGGAACAAGCTGTTGAACTATTTGCAATGAATATAATGAAAGCTGGTGAAGCGTTTATTCTTAATCCAATGGATACTCCTTTTATCCCAACTTGGAGTAGAGTAAAAAGTGCTATACCTGATTTTCTTGGAAGACTTGAAAAAGTGGTTAATGATGATAATAAAAAATATTCTTAATGCTTATTCAAAAAGATCAGAAAAAAATTAGATCCATATTAGAAAATATATATAAACCAATATTACCAAAAAAAGATATTAATTACTTTGAAGATGAAATAATCCAAATAATTAAAAACTTTAATAAAAAAAATCCCAAAAAAAAAATAATAATCTCAGAAAAAACCTCTTTAATTATTTGTTACGGAGATGCTGTTTATTCAAATGAAAAAAGCTCAATTAAAGTGTTTCAAAGTTTTTTTCAAAAAAACTTAAAAAAATATTTTGACACTATTCATTTTTTACCTTTTTACCCTTCTAGTAGTGATAGTGGCTTTGCTGTTAAAGATCATTATAAAATTGAAAAAAGAATAGGTAATTGGTCTGATTTAAAAACAATTTCAAAATATAATAATATTATGGCTGATATTGTAATTAATCATTCATCAGCCAGAGGTTTATGGTTCAAAAATTTCTTGAAAAGAAAAAAACCTGGTAGAGATTATTTCTTAACTGTTAATTCAAAATTTAATACTTCTAAAGTAGTTAGACCAAGAGACCATAAGCTGCTAAAAAAAATAAAAATTTTTGACAAATCTGATTATCTTTGGCGAACTTTTAGCCCAGATCAAATTGATCTAAATTTTAAAAATCCATCTGTATTACTAAGATTCATTAAGATTATGATTCATCTTATCAATAATGGTATAACTATTTTTAGACTTGATGCTATTGCGTATCTTTGGAAAGAAAATGGAACTAAATGTATAAATTTAAGACAAACTCATGAAATTATTAAACTCTTAAGAATTATTAGTAATTATTTAAATGTAGAAACTGTAATTATCACTGAAACCAATTTGCCTGAAAAAGAAAATTTGAGCTACTTTGGAAATAGTGATGAGGCCAATTGGATTTATAATTTTTCTTTACCACCATTATTAATTCACGCTCTTTTGTTTGAAAATAATTCATATCTCATTAAATGGAGCAAAAATCTTCCAGTTACAAAATTAGGGAATAACTATTTAAATTTTATTGCATCCCATGATGGAATTGGTATTCGGCCTACTGAAGGAATACTAAATAATAAGTCATTAAATAATTTTCTTAAAAGATTGAAAAAGAACGGATCAAAATTTTCATACAGGAAAGTTCATAATAAATCTAAAAAAGTATATGAAGCAAATATCACAGTTTTTGATGCATTAAAAAAATCTGATTATGATCCAAAAGGAAAATTTTTTTTAGAACGTTATGTTGCTGCTCATGCTATAATGATTTCTTTTGAGGGAATTCCAGCTATATATTTCAACTCTTTATTTGGTAAATCAAATGATGAAGCTAAGTATATAATTACTGGAAATAATAGAGATGTTAATAGATATAAATGGAATTATAAAAATATTACAAGAAAACTCAGTGATAATAAGACTAAGCAAAGTATTTTTTATAATAATATTGCAAATTTATTAAGTATTAGAAGAAAACAAAAAGCCTTTCATCCTAACGGAAAAAGATACAATATAAATCTTGGATCAAAACTATTCTGCTTCAAAAGATTAAGTGTAGATAAAAAACAATTAATTATTTGTATTACTAATCTATCTTCAAAAAATCAGACCGCTAAACTAAACAAAAAACTTCAAAATTATAAAGATCTATTAAATTTAAAAACAAAATTAAAAGACAAAAACTTTTTAACTTTAGAGCCTTTTCAAACAGTTTGGTTGAGTAATATTTGAGAAATTTTTAATTAATAAGAGCTTTTTCTAAATATTTTTTATCAAGTTTACAATCTTTATATCCACGCTTAACAACATTTAAATACCTTTCGGTAGGGAATTTAAAAGGTGTTTTATTTACCATGGTATAAGTCATTACTTTTTTACCATAATAAAAAAAATAAAATTTTTTATATAAAATAGGATAATCTTCATAAACATCTAATTTTCTTTCATCGCTTTTTGATATTTCAAATAGTCCTCCTGGAACAATAGAATTTTTTTTTGGCTCTATATCAGCTGCTCTATATTTGCTTCTAAAAGTTAATCTAAAATCCTTTAAGTTTATTTTCTTGATAAAAACACTATCTTTACATCTACGCTTCATTTGAAAATGATGAAGATTACTTCCATAAGCAAAATATAACATAATATTAAAAAGTCTTTTTCATTATAAAGAAACAGACTGGAGCATCATTTTTATTTTTTTTAATACTTTTAATAATTTTCAAGGATATCTTATGACCGAACCATTCTGTTAACAAGTAAGGAAAAAAATTAGCCTCAACTCCAAATGGATCCATCTTACCAGAGGAAATAACTCCATGTTGATCTGAATGTTCGATGATTACATATCTATCTTTTTTAACTTGATTTATCCAAGTATTTAAGGCTTTCTCAGGGTCATAGCTTTGATCAAGAGAATTGGAATAAACAAAATCAAACTTTTCAATCCATTCTTTTTTTTCATCATGAAAATCATGAACAATTGAGTTATCATAATCATTAGCTGTTTCAGATATATCGGTGCCTATCACTTCAGCATTTGGTATTTCATTAATAAAACATTTTTGTTCAAACCCGTTTCTTGATCCATGACATAAACCTTTTATTTTTTCAGATTTTATATTTTCTTTTAAAAAATTACTTACAATTTTTAATGTATTTTCATCTGCCCAAACTTTATTAATTTTTTGTTTGTTAAAAAAAATCTGGGTGTCTTTATACTCATCATAATTCTTATATTTATAAATTTTGAATAATCTATCAGTTGTATTTATTTTTGAAATTCTATATCCAAATTTTATAAGAGTTTTATTTATTAGATCTTTAATCCTAAAAACAAGTTTCACAAATCACCTGTCTACTACTTCAATCTTTTTTTTATTTACAAAATCTAAAATTTGAGAATTACAGCTATCAATTTTTGACTTATTTTCAGATCTTAAAACTATTGAAACACCTAATTTTCCTGCATGAAAAAAAGGGTAGCTTCCTATTTCAACGTCTTTATTTTCCTTTTGAACTTTAGTTAATGAATTAGCAATTTCACTTTCAACAGTTCTCAGACTAATTGTATGACTTAAAATTGGTTCACCTCCAACAATTTTATTCTTTAACCCCCCTAACATTGATTTTAAAATTGAAGGTACACCAGGCAAACAAAAAACATTATCAACACTAAAACCTGGAGCACCACTTGTTGGATTTAATATTAATTCAGCATCACTTGGCATCCATACCATTTTTTGCCTACCTTCATTGAATTCACCAGGCTTATAATAAGACTCTAGAATTTTAAATGCTTCTTTATGTATCTCATATTTTTTACCAAAGGCTTTCGCTACAGATTGAGCTGTAATATCATCATGAGTAGGACCTATCCCGCCTGTGGTAAAAACATAATCATAAGTTTTTCTTAAAAAATTAAGATTATCAACAATAATGTCTTCCTCATCAGGCACTACTCTCACTTCGGTAACTTTCACACCAATAGAATTTAACCATGTAGCTAATGTGCTAGTATTTGTATCTTGAGTTCTGCCAGAAAGAATCTCATTACCGATGATTAATATTGCAGCATTTACTTTTATGTTTTTACTCATTTTGTATGTATAATTTCTTTATGGAATTTACCAAGTCTTTATTAAAAGGCAAATTAATCAAAAGGTATAAACGTTTTTTTGTTGATATTAAATTAAATAAATCAACTGTAACAGCTCATTGTCCAAACACAGGTTCCATGAAGGGTCTTCTTGAAAAAGGAAATGATGTTTATGTTCTTAAACACGATGATCCTAAGAGAAAATTAAAATATAGTCTGGAAATAATTAAAGCTCAAAATAATCTAGTTGGCGTAAACACACATTTAGCAAATAAAATAGTAAATCATGGATTAAAGAATAATTTAATTAAAGAACTTAAAAACAACGATTCGATAAAACCTGAGGTTTTTTTTAATAAAGAAACAAGATTTGACTTTCTTATCGAAAAAAGTGAGCAAAAAAGTTTTGTTGAAGTAAAAAATGTTACTCTTTTTAGAGATAAAAAAACGGCTGAATTTCCAGACGCCATTACTTCAAGGGGATCAAAACATTTGCTTACCCTTATTGATGCCATAAAAAAAGGGTATAAAAGTTATCTGATATTTTTAGTACAAATTGAAAATATGGATTTTTTTAAGATAGCAAGAGATATAGATAATGAATATTATAAAAATTATATTCATGCAAAAAAAGCGGGAGTTAATTTTTTAGCCTATGGTTGCAAAATTAATACTAAAGAAATTACAATTAATAAAAAACTTAAAATTATAAATGAATAGTTATTCTGAAAAATTTGAAAAAATGAGAGTTGCAGGAAAACTAGCTGCCCAAACTTTAGATATGCTTACCGAGAATATTAAAGAAGGTATATCAACTGATTACATAGATAAATTAGGATACGAATTTATTAGGGATAATGGGGGATATTCAGCCCCTTTATATTATCGAGGTTTTAAAAAATCATTATGTACATCATTAAATCACGTTATTTGTCATGGTGTTCCCACAAAAGATAGAATTTTAGAAGAAGGGGATGCAGTAAATGTTGATGTTACAGCAATTATTGATGGTCATTATGGGGATACAAGTAGAATGTTTTGCATTGGAAATATTTCAATTAAACTTAACAACTTGATTAACACTACATATGAATCAATGATGAGGGCAATAAAAATTCTTAAACCAGGTATCAGGCTTGGAGATATTGGACATGAAATTCAATCTCATGTTGAGGAAAAAGGTTTTTCAGTTGTAAGAGATTTTTGTGGTCATGGTATTAGCACTACTTTTCATGAGTCACCAAACATTCTTCACTATGGAACAAAGAATACAGGTATGGAATTAAAACCTGGAATGACTTTTACTATTGAACCTATGATTAATGCTGGAAAGTTTGATGTAAAAATGCTTAATGATGGTTGGACTGCAGTAACAAAAGATAAATCTTTATCTGCACAATTTGAGCATACTTTAGGTATAACAGAAAATGGATATGAAATTTTTACAGAATCTGTTAAGGGTTATTCAAAGCCTCCATACTTATAATTTAATAAATGATTAAAAGATATTCTCGAAAAGAACTTACTGATATTTGGTCAGAGGAAAATAAATATAAAATATGGCTTGATGTTGAAATTGCAGCAGCTCAAGCTATGGAGAAAATAGGTCAAATACCCAAAGGAGTTTCATCGGTAGTTAAAAAAAAAGCTAGAATTAATGTTAAAAGAATCCATCAAATTGAAGCACAAGTGAAGCATGATGTGATCGCATTTCTAACCTCTATAACAGAAAAAGCTGGTATTAAAGCTAGATATCTTCACCAAGGCATGACTTCATCTGATGTTTTAGACACAAGTTTTAATATCCAACTAGTACAATCAGGCGAAATAATTCTTAAAGATTTAGATCAGTTATTAAAAGTTTTAAAGAAACAAGCTAGAAAATATAAGTTCACTCCATGCATGGGTAGAAGTCATGGAATACATGCTGAACCAATCACTTTTGGATTAAAATTAGCATCGTATTATGAAGAGTTTAAAAGAAACAGAAAAAGATTAATCTATGCAATTGATGAAGTTTCTACTTGCGCAATCTCAGGTGCAGTAGGAACTTTTGCAAATGTATCACCTAATGTCGAAAAACATGTTGCAAAAAAACTTGGTTTGAAAGTTGAACCAGTCTCCACTCAAGTAATCCCAAGAGACAGGCATGCATTTTATTTTTCAGTATTAGGAATAATTGCAGGCTCAATAGAAAGAGTTGCTACTGAAATAAGACACTTGCAAAGAACTGAGGTTTATGAGTTACAAGAATATTTTTCAAAAAATCAAAAAGGTTCTTCAGCAATGCCTCACAAAAAAAATCCTATCCTAAGTGAAAATCTTACTGGTCTTGCAAGAATGGTAAGAAGCTCAGTCATACCTGCACTAGAAAATATAGCTTTATGGCATGAAAGAGACATTTCGCATTCAAGTGTAGAGAGAAATATAGGACCAGATGCAAATATTACTATTGATTTTGCTTTAGTCAGATTAACTAATATTTTGGATAATATGATTGTTTATCCAAAAAAAATGTTACAAAATTTAAATTTAACGAAAGGACTTATTTTCTCACAAGAACTTATGCTTGAACTTACAAAATCAGGATTGAGTAGAGAAAAATCTTATAAGATGGTTCAAAATTACGCAAAAAAATGTTTTGCTGAAAACTTAGATTTATTTGATCTAATTCAGTCTGATAAATACATAATTAAAAGTATATCTCAGAAAAAATTAAAAAATATTTTTAGTTATTCTAAGCATTTTAAAAATGTTAATTTAATCTTTAGAAGAGTTTTTAAATAATGAAAAAAGGAAAAAAACTTTACGAAGGAAAGGCTAAAATTATATATGCAACTTCAGATAAAAATTTAGTCATTCAGTATTTTAAAGACGATGCTACAGCTTTTAATAATCAAAAAAAATCTACTATAGAGGGTAAAGGGGTTTTAAATAATAGAATTTCTGAGCATATTCTTTCAAATCTTTCTCAAATAGGAATTAAAAATCACTTAGTTAAAAGACTTAATATGAGAGAACAAGTCATAAAGTTAGTCGAAATTATTCCTATTGAATTTGTGATAAGAAACATTGCAACTGGATCAATTACTAAGAGATTAGGAATAGAGGATGGTACTGTTTTAAAAGAACCTTTGATTGAATATTGTTTAAAAGATGATGCCCTTGGTGATCCATTAATAGCTGAAGATCATATTTATGCTTTTGATTGGGCCTCAAAAAAAGAGATTGAAAAAATAAAAAAAATGATTTTGAGAATTAATGATTTTATGATCGGTATGTTTAGAGGTGTTGGAATTAAACTAATAGATTTCAAATTAGAATTTGGAAGAATTAAGTTAAATGGAAAAAATGAGATAATTCTTGCAGATGAAATTAGTCCTGACACTTGTCGATTATGGGACTCAATAACTGAAAAAAAATTAGATAAAGACAGATTTAGAAAAGATTTAGGTGATTTAATTCCTGCATATACCGAAGTAGCAAAAAGATTAGGTATTTTACATGAACAATCAAACGTAACAGCGGTAAACATAACTAAATTGTCTTCTGTAAAAAAAAGAAGTAAATGAAAGTTTCTGCAGTTATCACATTAAAGAAAGATGTTCTTGATCCACAAGGTAAAGTTATTCAGCAAGCTTTAGATGGAATGGGTTTCAAAGACATAAATGAAATTCGACAAGGAAAATATTTTGAAATTGATGTAAAAGAAAATGATCCAAAAAAGGCACACAAAATTGTTGAGGATATGTGCAAAAAACTTTTAGCTAATCTTGTCATAGAGGATTATAAAATTATTGGAACAAATTAATCTATGAAATCATCAGTTATAACTTTTCCTGGGTCAAACTGTGATAGAGACATGGATGTAGCACTCAAAAAATTTGGTTTTAACAATAAAATGGTTTGGCATAACGACAACGAATTGCCTAAAAGTGATTTGGTAGTTTTACCAGGAGGTTTTTCTTATGGTGACTACTTAAGATGTGGGAGTATGGCTTCAAAATCTAAGATAATGCAATCAGTTATTAATTTTGCAAAATCAGGTGGCTTAGTTATGGGTATTTGTAATGGTTTTCAAATATTAGTTGAAAGTGGCTTAGTCCCTGGAGTTTTATTAAGAAATAAATATTTAGAATTTATTTGTAAAAATGTTTTTGTTAAAATTAAAAATAAAAATAATCCGTATTTTAAAAATTTAGATAAAGACATTTTTGAATTTCATATTGCTCATAATGAAGGAAATTATTTTTGTACAGATGATCAACTTAAGGAAATTGAGGATAATGATCAGGTAGCTATTTATTATTGTAATGATAATGGCAAAACAGAGGAAACATTTAATCCTAATGGTTCATTAAAAAATATTGCAGGTATTTTTAATAGAGAAAAAAATGTCTTAGGAATGATGCCTCACCCAGAAAGAATGATAGATGAGAGTTTATCAGGAGAAGATGGATCTTTGTTTTTTAAAAATCTTATAAATAATATTAAATAATGGAAGTTAACGAACAAATTGCAATAGACCACGGTCTAAAAAAAGATGAATACAAAAAAATCTGTGATTTACTTAAAAGAATACCTAATTTAACTGAGCTAGGAATTTTTTCTGCAATGTGGAATGAACATTGCTCCTATAAATCTTCAAGACTTCATTTAAAAAAATTACCAACCACTGGAAAAAAAGTAATTCAAGGTCCTGGTGAAAATGCTGGTGTAATAGATATTGAGGACGGTGATGCAATTGTATTTAAGATCGAAAGTCACAATCACCCATCTTTTATTGAGCCTTATCAAGGTGCAGCTACTGGTGTAGGTGGAATTATGAGAGATGTATTTACAATGGGTGCTAGACCTATTGCTAACTTAAATTCAATTCATTTTGGATCTCCCCAACATAAAAAAACAAAAAATTTGTTAAGAGGTGTTGTTCATGGAATTGGTGGATATGGAAACTGTATGGGAGTACCAACAATAGCTGGTCAAACATCATTTGACAGTTCTTATAACGGAAATATTTTAGTAAATGCAATGACTTTAGGTCTTGTTAAAAAAAATAAGATTTTTTACTCAAAAGCAGCAGGTTTGAATAAACCAGTCATATATGTAGGATCTAAAACTGGTAGAGACGGAATTCATGGAGCAAGTATGGCTTCTGCTAGTTTTGATGAAAAGATTGAAGAAAAAAAACCTACAGTCCAAGTAGGAGATCCATTTACAGAAAAACTACTTTTAGAGGCATGTTTAGAATTAATGGCTGGGGACTCAATTATTGCAATTCAAGATATGGGTGCAGCTGGTCTTACATCCTCAAGCATAGAAATGGCATCTAAAGGAAATTTAGGGATTGAGCTAAATTTGAATAAAGTTCCTTGTAGAGAAACAAAAATGACCCCTTATGAAATAATGTTATCTGAGAGCCAAGAAAGAATGTTGATTGTTTTAGAGAACGGTAAAGAAGAACTTGCAAAAAAAATATTTGATAAATGGAATTTAGATTTTGCTGTTATTGGTAAAACTACCAACACAAAAAATATTGAATTATTTTTTGATAATAAACAGGTAGCAAAAATACCTGTAAATACATTAGTTGAAAATTCACCAATGTATGATCGTAAGTGGAAAAAATCAAAATTACCTAAAAAAATTAAATTTGAAAAAGAAGTTTTTAGTAATCTTAAAATAAAAGATGTTTTACAAAAAATTTTATCAAATCAAAATATTTGTAGTAAAGAATGGATTTGGCGACAATATGATCATACAGTAATGGGAGATACTATTCAAAAACCTGGAGGAGATTCTGGTGTTGTAAGAGTTCATGGAACAGAAAAAGCTGTTGCAGCTACTGTAGACTCGTCAGCAGTATATTGTTGGGCACATCCTTTAACTGGTGGAAAACAAGTTGTTGCTGAAAGTTGGAGAAATTTAATTTCTGTAGGGGCAACACCTATTGCAATAACCAATTGTCTAAATTTTGGGAGTCCAGAGAAAGAGGATAATATGGGCGAATTTGTTGAATGTGTAAAAGGAATCGGAGAAGCAAGTAAATATTTAGAATTTCCAGTCGTTTCAGGAAATGTCTCTTTTTATAATCAAACTAAAGAAGTAGGAATAAAACCTACCCCATCAATTGGCGGTGTTGGCTTAATAAAGAATTACAAAAAAATGATAACGATTGATTTTAAAGAAATAAATAATTTAGTATTGATAATTGGTAAGACAGAGGGACATATCGACCAAAGTTTATTTGCAAGAACTATTTTAGATGAAAAAAATGGCCCTCCACCTGAAATTAATCTTTTTAATGAAAAAAATAATGGTCAATCTTTACTAAGTTTAATTGAAAAAGATTATATTAAAAGTGCACATGATATATCTTTAGGTGGTCTTATAACGGCAGTTAGCAAAATGTGCATCAAGGGAAATAAAGGTATTAAAATAAAAAGATCTAAATCCTTAATCAGTGAAATAGAATATTTATTTTCTGAGGATCAAGGTAGATATATTATTGAAATAGATCCTAAAAACTTAAAAGAGGTAACTAAAATTTTAGATAAAAATTCAGTTCATCATGAAGAACTAGGTATAATCATTGAAAAAGAGATGATTATCAACGAAAAGACAAAAGTTACGATTGACGAATTAAAATCATATAATACAAATTGGTTAACAAACTTTATGAGCTCATAATGGCAATGGATTTAAAAGAAATTGAGAAATATATAAAAGAAGCTTTGCCTGATGCTTCAATTGATATTCAAGATTTAGCGGGAGATGGAAATCATTATTCTGCAACAATAACTTCAACTCAATTCAGTGGAAAAAGTAAAATTGAACAACATAAAATGGTCTATAATTCTCTTAAAGGAAAAATGGGAAATGAGCTTCATGCTTTAGCAATAAAAACAAAGGAACAATAAATGGATGATCAAACAAAAAATTTAATTCAAGAACATATTAACACTAATGAAGTATGTTTATTTATGAAAGGTACTCCAGATGCACCACAATGTGGATTTTCAATGGCTGTTTCAAATATACTCAAAATTTTAGAAGTAAATTATAAAGGTGTAAATGTTTTAGAAAATCAAGAATTAAGAGAAGGTGTTAAAGTTTTTAGTGATTGGCCAACAATACCGCAACTTTATATCAAAAAAGAATTTGTTGGAGGTTGTGATATAATTAAAGAAATGTATGAGAGTGGTGAACTAAAAAAGATGCTTGAAGACAAAGGTATCGCTTACAAAAAATAAATTATCTAGAGTAATATTCAATTACAAGATTCGGTTCCATTACTATTGGGTAAGGAACTTCTTCAAATTTTGGAATTCGTACAAATTTAAATTTTCTGTTTTTCTCATCAAGTTGAATATACTCTGGTGTCTCTCGCTCTTTATTTGCAAGAGCAATATCAATTATTGCCAACTGTTTAGATTTATCTCTTATTTCAATTGTGTCCTCTTCTCTAACCGAATAACTTGAGATATTAACTTTTTTTCCATTTACCTTCACATGACCATGATTAATCAATTGTCTAGCAGAAAATATTGTTGTAGCAAACTTTGCTCGATAAATTACTGCATCTAATCTTCTTTCAAGTAATCCAATCAAATTTTCACTAGTATCACCTTTTAGCATGCTTGCTTTTTTATAAATGTTTCTGAATTGTCTTTCATTAATATTACCATAGTAGGCTTTTAATTTCTGTTTAGCTTGTAGTTGAATACCATAATCTGAAGGCTTAGAGGTCTTTGCTTGACCATGCTGACCTGGTCCATAGGCTCTTTTATTAAAAGGGCTCTTAGGTCTGCCCCATAAGTTTGCTTTTAATCTTCTATCTACTTTATGTTTAGAGTTTAATCTTTTAGTCATTTGGTATTCGGCTTTATAAACTTACTCATCATTTTGTCAATCAACGTTTTTTACCTAAACTTGCAAATACACTAGATAAAATACGTGTTTCTTTATCTGAAAGTTCCATTCTGTAAAAAATGTTTCTTAAATTTTCAAGCATAATAGGTTTTTTTTCTTTGTGTTTAAAAAAATTAATTTCGTTAAGATTATTTAGACATAAATTAATCATAGATTGAATTTCTTTTTTGGAAGCTTTCTTAACCTTATTAGATTTTTTAAAATAATTAGAATTAGAGTTTAAAATACTTGATATAAATTGTGCAATAATTATTAAACTGTGAGATAAATTTAAAGATTTAAAATTAACATTAGTTGGAATTTGTAAAGTATAGTTTGCATAGCTCACTTCTTTATTTGATAACCCTGATGCTTCTGAACCAAATAAAAATCCAATTTTTTTTCTAAAATCAATTTTTTTTAAACCATCAAGATTAATATGTTTCACATTTTTGTTTCTAAATCTTGCAGATGTAGCGATTAATATATCGATATCTCCTAGAGAACTTTCTAAATTATCAAATATTTTACTTTTCTTTATTATATCTTTTGCTCCAACGGATGTTGCTAAGATTTTATCATTGGGAAAAATAGGTTTTGGATCAATGAGATATAACTTTTGAAAATTAAAATTCTTTATTGCTCTTGCGCATGCACCAATATTCTCTGATAACTGAGGTTTATGTAAAATAAATGTAACTTTACTTTTTTTCATTTATTTGATGCCATGATTTCTATTATAGTTAGACAATTTCGATGGGTTAATTCCTTTTAGAAATTTTTGATCAACATCCCAAATGGAAACCTTTAATGGATAACACTTTGCAACATCAGATGAATGTTCTGATCCACAGTCTCCACCTGGACACGCAGACAAAGCTCCCAATAGATCTGTTTCTGCAAAAAATTCTAAATAATCACCGGGTCGTACTGGACTTGACTTCATAAAATATTGCTTAGTATCATTTGTAAAACCAGTAAGCATGAATACATTTAGTACATCGTGTACAATTTTTTCTGCGTCATCTAATTTGACATTTTTTTCTTTAACTAAAGCTCTTGTCAAATTTGAATGACAACAATAATGATAATCATTATTTGATGTTAGCTTATAAGTGTAAGGATCACATCTAGTACCTATGACATCGTGTACCGAACCTCCATCTTTGTCATAACCATACCAATCTAATGTATCCCATGTAATTGTAGCTAATGATCTAAAATATGGGAAGCTGCTAAACATTTTATCTCCAACTGAGATATGTGTTCCGTAGAGAGCTCTTGTTTTTCCAGAATAAAACTTTTCATTTAAATTATCAGCTTGAAATAAATTTAAATCTCCAACTTGTGGCCCTTCTACGCTTTCTATTCTAAAAAAATTACCTGATTTTACATTAAAAGTTTTAGCATCTCTTGGTGGAACAATAACTTCATCGACTTGTTTGATATGTTTTCTCGCCTCATGTAATATTTCAAGATTATCATTTATGCTATCATTAGGGTAACAAACAACAGGATCTGCTCCTACCCTACTTTCAATATCACTAGGTTTAATAGAGAACTTCTTAATTTTCATTTATTTACTTGCAGGAGCTTTATCCTTAAATAATTTGAAATCTAAACTATCGATAAGAGCCTTAAATGATGCATCAATTATGTTTGGAGATACGCCAATAGTAAACCAATTTTTTCCCTGGGAGTCTGTACTTTCAATCGATACTCTTGTAGTAGCCTCAGTTCCTGTATTTAAAATTCTTACCTTATAGTCAACTAGTTTTAAATCTTTCAAATATTCAGAATATTTTTCTAACTTAGAAACATTTTTTCTTATAGCGTTGTCCAAAGCATGAACGGGTCCATTACCCTCACCCTCACAGACTATTTGTTCACCATCAACTTCTAATTTTGCTTTTGCTTTAGAGACTATTTTATCTTGATCATTTTTTGAAACTGAAACATCGTATTCTTTAATTGATATATATCTTGGAATTTCTCCCATAACTCTTCTAGCTAGTAACTCAAAAGAAGCATCAGCTCCATCATAACTGTAACCAATGAACTCTCTATCTTTTACTTCTTCTAAAAGTTTTTTAATTTTTGGATCATTTTCTTCAATTTCTACTCCAATTGTTTTAAGTCTAGATAAAATATTTGATTTACCTGACTGATCAGACACAACTATATTTCTATTATTACCAACATCTTCGGGATTTATATGTTCATAAGTTTTAGGATCTTTTTGAACAGCAGATACATGTAAACCACCTTTGTGAGAAAATGCTGCAGCACCTACATATGGTAAATGTTTATTTGGTTTTCTATTTAGTATCTCATCAAGTAGCCTTGAACATTGTGTAATTTGTTTAATATTTTTTTCTTTAATGTTTATTTCAAATTTATCTGATAACTCTTTCTTAAGATGAAATGTTGGAATAATTGACATTAAGTTAGCATTGCCACATCTTTCACCTAAGCCATTGATAGTGCCTTGGATTTGTCTAGCTCCTGATAAAACAGCTGCAATTGAATTTGCAACGGCATTACCAGTATCATTGTGAGCATGAATACCTAAATTTTTACCAGGTATGTGTTCTGAAACTTCTTTTACAATTTTTGTAACTTCATGAGGAAGTGTTCCGCCATTTGTATCACATAAAACTATCCATTTAGCTCCATTATCATAAGCAGCTTTAATACAAGCTAAAGCATAGTTAGGGTTTGCCTTGTAGCCATCAAAGAAATGTTCTGCATCAAACATAAACTCTTTGTTATTTTTTACAAAATGTTTTGTTGTTTCTTTAATGTTTTCTAAATTTTCTTTATTAGATATACCTAAAGCAACATCAACATGAAAATCCCATGACTTTCCAACTAAACAAACAGATTTAGTGTTAGAATTTAAAATTGCTGACAAACCTGGATCATTTTCTGCACTTCGTCCTTTTTTTTTTGTCATTCCAAAGGCAGTGAAAGTAGAATTTTTTAAATCTAAATCTTTTTGAAAAAATTCAGTATCTGACGGATTAGCACCTGGCCAACCTCCTTCTATATAATCTACACCCAGAGCATCTAAAGCATGTGCGATCTTTGCTTTTTCATCAATTGAAAAATGCACACCTTGAGTTTGTGCTCCATCTCTTAATGTTGTATCAAATATGTATAATCTTTCTTTACTCATTTAAATTTCCACAGTGTTTTATCATCTTTGTCCTCTATTAAAACACCTTTATCTAAAAGCTTATTTCTAATTTCATCTGCTTCTTTATAATTTTTGTTCTCTCTTGCCTTGTTTCTTAAATCAATCATGTTTTTTATTTCTTCCTCACTAATAGAGGCTTTATTCTTTTTAAAACTATCCCATTGTTTGCTGTCCTCATTAAATAACCCAATAAATTTACAAGCAGATATAAAAATATCTAGATCCTCACCTTTACTAGCTTTGTCATAAAGTTGATGTAAATTTGCTATATAACCTGGAGTGTTAAGATCTTCATATAAAGGTTTCAAAATCACCTCCGGAATATTTGCATTCTTAATTTCAGGTGAATAAATGCGATACCATTTATCCAAGGTGTTTTGACAATCACTAATTAGTTTTTCGTTCCAATCTAAGGGCTGTTTATAATGTGCACTCATAAGTGCTAACCTAATAACCTGCCCACTCATTTTTTTTCTAAAATCTTTTATCTTTAAAATATTCCCCTGAGATTTTGCCATCTTTTCATTGGACATGGTTATAAAGGCATTATGAACCCAATAATTTGCAAAAGCTTTTGTATCGTTAGCACATCTTGATTGTGCTATTTCATTTTCATGATGTGGAAAAATTAAATCAATTCCACCTCCATGAATATCAAACTCCTCACCTAAAAATTTTTTTGACATTGCAGAACATTCCAAATGCCAACCAGGTCTACCTTTCCCCCAGGGTGAGTCCCATGAAGGTTCATTATCATTTGAAGGTTTCCACAATACAAAATCCTCTGAGTTTTTTTTATTTTCGCTAATTTCAACTCTCGAACCAGCAATCAATTCCTCTAAATTCTTATTTGATAATTTTCCATAATCAGAAAATTTTTTTACCTCAAAGTAAACATGACTTTCATTTTCATAAGCATAACCTTTTTTTATTAACTCATTTATCATTTCAATCATTAGACCAATATGTTCTGTGGCTTTGGGTTGATGTGTTGGGTTTTCACAATTTAAAAATTTACAATCTTCTAAAAAACTTTTAGTAACTTTTTCTGTTAATTCTTTAGTTGAAATTTTTTGCTCTTGTGATGATTTAATTATTTTATCATCTATATCAGTTATATTTCTTACATATGTAACTGACTCAAATTTTTTTTTGAGAAGCTTAAATAAGATATCAAATATGATTAATGGTCTAGCATTACCAATATGAGGATCATCATAAACTGTTGGTCCACAGACATACATTCCAATATTACTTTTATTTTTTGGAATAAATTGTTCTTTTTTATTAGTTAAATTATTTGTTAAAAAAATATCCATTTTAATTGATTAAGAAATATACCTTATTTAGTGATTTGTTAATCTAATTGATTAACTAGGAATTTTGCATACAGGAATAGGCTCCATTTTATGCAAATTTTGTTTTCTAATTTTTTCGTATTCTATTTTGTGGGGTGAATTTGGATTGATCATTGCATCTTCCAAGGCTTGATAGTCAAAACCTAATTGACCTTCGTCGGTTCTTCCATCATCCCATAAACCATCTGTAGGAGGTGCATCAATTATCTCTTGAAGAATTCCTAATTCTTTACCAATTTCCCAAACTTCTGTTTTGTTACAATCAGCTATTGGAGAAATATCAACACCACCATCTCCGTATTTTGTGTAAAAACCAACTCCAAAATCTTCAACTTTATTACCTGTACCAACCACTATACCTTTATTAGCAGCTGCTACTTGATAAAGTGTTGTCATTCTTAATCTTGCTCTTGAATTTGCAAATCCGTGTTCATTATCAAATTTACTTAATGTGGATGAGAATGACTCAAATAACTTGTCTAAGCTTATTGTATGAGCTTGAACATTATTAAATTTTTTTACTAACCAATCCTGATGTTTTAAACTTAAATCATGCTGATGATTTATTTGTTTTATAGGCATACTCAAAACAATTGTTTTTAAACCAGTCATTGCACTTAGTGTACTAGATACAGATGAGTCAATTCCTCCAGAAATACCTATCACTAAAGACTCGGCTTTCGTTGGCATTTTATCAACATAGGATTTGATCCAATTTGATATGTATTTTACTTTTTCTGAAGGACTCATAACTTATATTTAATCACCTTGTAATTTAAAACAATGGCTTAAGATGCCGCTTGAATAGCATTTTTAGAATAGCTGCTATTCTTTTTTAACTCATCTGAAATTAAGAAAGCTAATTCTAAAGCTTGATCAGAATTTAGTCTTGGATCACAATGTGTATGATATCTACTTGATAAGTCAGCATCAGATATTTTTCTTGCACCACCAGTGCACTCTGTCACATCTTGTCCAGTCATTTCAACATGTAATCCACCAGCATATGAACCTTCGGCCTGATGAACTGCGAAAACATTTTTTACTTCATTTACAACATCGTTGAAAGGTCTAGTTTTAAAACCAGTGGTTGATTTAATTGTATTTCCGTGCATTGGATCGCAAGACCAAACTACATTTAATCCTGCCTTTTTAATTCCTCTAATTAATTTAGGTAAAAATTTTTCAACATTTTGATGACCAAATCTTGAAATTAAAGTTATTTTACCTTTTTCGTTTTGAGGATTTAAAGCCTCACAAATTTTTGCTATTTCATCTGGTTTTGATGTCGGTCCACATTTAATTCCAATAGGATTTTCTATTCCTCTACAGAATTCTACATGACCTCCATCTAGTTGTCTTGTTCTATCACCAATCCAAACAAAATGTGCAGACGTATCATGATACTCTCCAGTAGTAGAATCAACTCTAGTCATACATTCTTCGAAAGGTAAATGTAAAGCTTCATGGGAAGTCCAGAAATTTACAGTATATAATCTATTATTAAAATCTGAAGTAATTCCACAAGCTTCCATAAAAGCTAAAGCATCAGCAATCTTATCCTCTAAATCTTTAAACTTTTTTGCTTGAGGACTTTTTTTTATGTAGTCTAAATTCCATAAATGAACTTTATTTAAATCAGCAAACCCTCCTTTTGAAAAGGCTCTTAAAAGATTTAAAGTTGAAGCTGATTGTGAATAAGCCTTAAACATTCTTTTTGGATCAGGTCTTCTTGCTTTTTCTGTAAAATCTATTGCATTAATATTGTCACCTAAATAACTAGGTAATTCTTTATCACCTTGTTTTTCAGTAGGTGCACTTCTAGGTTTTGAAAATTGACCTGCAATTCTTCCTAATTTTACAACAGGCAAAGATGCTGAGTAAGTCAAAATTAAAGACATCTGAAGAATAACTTTGAACGTATCTCTAATGTTATCAGGATGAAACTCTGCAAAACTTTCAGCACAATCTCCTCCTTGTAAAAGAAAAGCTTTACCATCTACAACCTTAGCTAACTGATCTTTCAAATGTCTAGTTTCACCTGCAAACACAAGAGGAGGAAATGTTTTTAATTTATTTAAAACAGTATTTAATTCTTTCTCATCCTCATACGTAGGTATGTGTTTTACAGGATACTTTCTCCAGCTATTTACTTTCCAATTTTTCATATTCAACTTAAGATTGTTGTATCAGAGTTTGATTATTATTCAACGGTTACTGATTTAGCCAAATTTCTAGGTTTATCTATATCAAAGCCTTTTTTAAGTGCAGAGTAATAAGCCAATTTTTGTAATGGTATTGTCAAAAGAAAAGGTAACAAATCATCATTTGTACTCTCAACTTCTATTGTTTCCCAAATGTTTTCAGAAACAATTTCATCTTTACTTTTATTAGTAACTAAAAGAACTTTAGCTCCTCTCGCAATAACTTCTTGCATATTTGAAATTGTTTTTTTGTAGTAATTATCTCTAGGCGCTAAAACAACTACTGGCATACCTTCCTCTATTAAAGCCAAAGGTCCGTGTTTCATTTCTCCAGCGGGATAACCCTCTGCATGAATGTAGGACAATTCCTTTAGCTTTAAAGCACCTTCTAAAGCTATTGGAAAAGAAAATCCTCTACCCAAAAACATTGATCCTTTTGCTTCATTAAAAGTATTAGAAACTAATTGTATCTTGTTATCAGTTAACAGAGTTTTTTCGACTAACTTAGGTAATTCTTTAAGATCATTAAGTTTTTGACTAAACAGGCCTTTATTTAAATCACCTCTTAATAATCCAAGTTTTAATGCTAAAATATATAGTATTAAGATTTGACCTAAAAAAGCCTTGGTTGATGCAACACCAATTTCTGTCCCACAGTGAATAGGTAATACAAATTCAGAGTCTCTTGCAATAGAGCTCTCTATAACATTAACAACAGCACAGGTTTTCATTCCATTTTTTTTACATAAATCTAAAGCTGCGTAAGTGTCTGCTGTTTCTCCAGATTGAGAGACAAATATATATAAAGTTTCTTTTTTAAATCTATTTTTTCTGTATCTAAATTCTGAAGCAATATCTACATTAACATCTAATGAAGTTAGTTCTTCAAACCAATATTTTGCCATCAAACACGAATGGTATGCAGTCCCACATCCAATTAGGGTAATTGATGAAAATTCTTTATCTTTCCATGGAAAATTAAAAATATTAATGTTGTTATTTGAATGATCAACATACTCCTTAATTCCATTTTTTAAAGTAATAGGCTGTTCTTCAATTTCCTTTGCCATAAAATGTTTATAGTCACCTTTATCATATTTTTCTTCATCAGATGACAATTCTAAAACTTTTTTATTTATCTTTATTCCATCTTCATTAAAAAATTCTACATGATCTTTTTTAACAATACAAAACTCTCCATCATTCAAATAAGTTATTTTATTGGTCATTGATTTCAATGCATAAGAGTCAGATCCTAGATAATTTTCATTTGGACCATAACCAACCGCAAGAGGTGATCCTCTTCTAGCGCCGACAATTAAATCTGGTTGATCTTTAAATATTATACCTAAAGCAAAACTGCCATGTAATGATTTTAAGGTTTTCATTATTGAGTTTACAATATTTTCAGTTTTAAGATTTTCAGTAATAAGATGAACAATAACTTCAGTATCAGTTTGTGACTTAAACTTATGTCCTTTACTTACTAAAAATTTTTTTAATAAAGTAGAGTTTTCAATTATTCCATTATGCACAACCGACACATTTTGAGAAGAATGTGGATGAGCGTTAATACTATTTGGTAAACCATGTGTTGCCCAACGTACATGACCAATACCGATAGTCCCTTCCATGCTTTTCACTGAAGAATTTTTTTCAAGATTATCAACTCTTCCTTCAGATTTAACTTCATTGATTAATCCACTAGAAAGCGTTGCAATACCTGCTGAGTCATAACCTCTATACTCTAATTTTTTTAATGAATTAATGATCGTCGATGAAACTGGTTTGTTGCTATTTATTCCTATAATTCCACACATATTTACTTTTTCTTTTTTTTATAATTTTTTACTTCTATCTGTAAGCTTCTAGTTAATGCTAAAGTTTTTCTTCTAACATTTTTAGTAATAACTGAGCCAGCACCAATCACACTATTTTCCTCTAAAGTTAAAGGAGCAACTAAAGACGTGTTAGATCCAATAAATACATTATCTTTAATCTTTGTTTTATTTTTTTTTACTCCATCATAATTACAAGTAATTGTGCCTGCACCTATATTAACTGATTTACCAATAGTGCTATCTCCAATATAAGTTAAATGACTTGCTTTAGAATTCTTGCCTAATACACTTTTTTTTACTTCAACAAAATTTCCAACTTTAGATCCCTCTTTTAAAACTGAGCCTGGTCTAATTCTTGCGTATGGACCGACATCTACTTTATTTTCTATTTTACAATCCTCTAAATGAGAAAATGATTTTATGATTACATTATTTCCAATTTTTACTTTTGGACCAAAAACAACATAAGGCTCTATAGTTACATTCTTACCAATTCTTGTATCTTTTGAGAAAAAAATTGTTTCTGATCCAATCATTTTTACACCCATCTTTAAAAATTTATTTCTTAAGTTATTTTGAGAATTTTTTATTTTTAATCGTTTCATCTTTGAAATTCTTTATATTAAGTATATACCTTTCTTAATTCACAAAATATTTCTTAAAAATACTTTTGATTATGAATAAAAAATTTACAATTCTTTTTGATTTAGATGGAACTTTAGTCGATACGGCGCCAGACTTAATGAGGGCTCACAATCATGTAATGAAAAGATTTGGTTATCCAACAAAATCAACTGAGGAAATTAGAAATTTGGTTGGACAAGGGGCTGGTGCAATGCTTGGAAGATCTATTTGGGGGCAAGCTAAAAAGGAATTTGGAAAAATTGAGGATGAAAAAATTAAAAAGGAGATGGTTACAGAATTTGTAGACTTCTATGGAAAAAATATTGTTAACGAAAGTAAGCTAATTAAAGGAGTAAAAGATTTTTTAGTTTGGGCGAAAAAAAAAGAAATTTTGATGGCAGTTTGTACAAATAAACAAGAACATCTATCTATAGATCTTTTAAAAAAAATTGGGATTTACGATTTTTTTGAATATGTTGCTGGACATAATACATTTGATTATTGTAAACCAGATCCAAGACACTTAACATCTGTTATAGAAATTTTAGATGGAGATATAAAAAAGTCTTTAATGATTGGTGATAGTGAAACAGATGCAAACGCAGCGAAAGAAGCTGGAATTCCTGTTATTTTGTTGGAAGATGGTTACACAGAAAAAAATATAAATGAAATTTATCACAATCACTTAATTAAAGACTTTGTAGGAATTGAGAAAATTGTAGAAAAATATCTTTAATATTGATTATTTTTTTTTAATCATTAAAAACAATTTCGATTATTAGGAGTTATTTTGAAATTACATAGTGTTAAAGTTTATCCATCTAAAAAATACTTACCCAAAAAAAATCAACTTGCATGGAAAATAGCTGAAATAGCAAGTGATAATGCAAAATTAAGTAAAGATTCAATTGAAATGGTAATTAATAGAATTATTGATAATGCATCAGTTGCAATAGCATCATTAAATAGAAAACCAGTTGTAGCATCAAGAGAGATGGCTCTTAAACATTCTAGAAAGAATGGAGCAACTTTATTTGGAGTTAATAATAAATTAACGTTTGATTGTGAGTGGGCTGCCTGGTCAAACGGAACCGCTGTAAGAGAACTTGATTTTCATGATACTTTTTTAGCAGCTGACTATAGCCATCCAGGGGATAACATTCCTCCCCTGATAAGTGTAGCTCAACAAAATAAAAAAAGTGGATTGGATTTATTAAGAGGTATCATTACTGCCTATGAAGTTCAGGTCAATTTAGTTAAAGGAATTTGTTTACATAAACATAAAGTCGATCATATAGCTCATTTAGGTCCGAGTGTAGCAGCTGGAATTGGTTCGATGTTAAGATTAAATACTGAAACTATTTTTCAAGCAGTACAACAAGCTCTTCACACGACTATTTCTACTCGGCAATCTAGAAAAGGTGAAATATCAAGTTGGAAAGCATTTGCTCCTGCACATGCTGGAAAATTGGCAATAGAAGCTGTGGATAGAGCTATGCGTGGTGAGGGTGCTCCTAGTCCTATCTATGAAGGTGAAGATAGTGTAGTAGCAAGAATTCTTGATGGTAAAAAAGCCTTGTATAAAGTTCCTCTTCCAAAAAAAAATGAAACAAAAAAAGCAATTCTTGAAACTTACACAAAAGAATATTCAGCTGAATATCAATCTCAAGCTTTAATTGACTTAGCAAAAAAACTTAAAAAGAAAGTTCAAAATCTTAATCAAATTAAAAAGATAGATATTTATACTAGCCATCATACACACTATGTAATTGGAACCGGCGCTAATGATCCTCAAAAAATGGATCCAAACGCTAGCAGAGAAACATTAGATCATTCTATTATGTATATATTTGCTGTGGCGTTAGAAGATGGAACTTGGCATCACGTCAAGTCATACTCTAAAGCGAGAGCCAAGAGAAAAAGTACGATTAGAATATGGAAACTAATCAAAACATATGAGGATAAAAAGTGGACTAAAAGATATCATGATCCAAATCCAAAGAAAAAAGCATTTGGTGCTAAAGTTGTGGTAACTCTAAGAAATGGTAAAAAAATTACTGAAGAACAAGGTGTTGCTGATGCTCATCCTTATGGAACTCGTCCCTTTAAAAGGAGAAATTACATCAACAAATTTTTGACTCTTACAGAAAATATATTAAGTAAAAAAGAAACTGAAAGATTTTTAAGAACAGTGCAAAATTTAAGAAAACTTAAATCAGGACAATTAAATAAGTTAAATATAGAGGTAAAAAAAAGTAAACTTAAAAGAAATATAAAAAAAGGAATTTTTTAATGCACTTTGTAGAGAAAGAACCAAGTCAAAAAAGAGAAGATTTTGTTGAAAAATTAAAATCTAATAAAATTTTAAGAGTTCCTGGTGCTTACAACCCTTTGACTGCAAAATTAATTGAAGAAATTGGTTACGATGCTGTTTATGTTTCAGGCGGTGTGATGGCTAACGATCTTGGTTTTCCAGATATAGGTTTAACAACACTCCAAGATGTGAGTACACGATCTTATCTTATTTCAAGAGTTACAAATCTTCCAACAATTGTTGATATTGATACAGGTTTTAAGTCTTGTAAAGAAACAATTGAAACTTTTGAAGAATTCGGGATCTCTGCAGTTCATTTAGAGGATCAAATTGAGAGGAAAAGATGTGGTCACTTAGATAACAAAGAATTGATATCTACTGATGCAATGGTCAATAAAATTAAAGAATGTGTATCAGCTAAAAAAGATAAAAATTTTCAGATTATTGCTAGATCAGATGCAAAAAGTGTAGAGGGAATTGATAAAATGATTAATAGATGTAAAGCATATATCGATGCAGGTGCTGAAATAATTTTTCCAGAGGCTTTACAAGATGAAAAAGACTTTGAAAAAGTAAGAAAAGAATTATCGTGCTACTTATTAGCGAATATGACTGAGTTTGGTAAATCAAAATTATTCAATTATAAAGAACTTGAAAATTTTGGATACAATATAGTTATTTATCCAGTTACAACACAAAGATTAGCAATGAAAAATGTGGAAGATGGATTGAGAGACATTTATGCAAATGGACATCAAAACAATATTATTGATAAAATGCAGACTCGAAAACGGTTATATGAACTTGTTGATTACGAGAAATATAATAGTTTAGATGAAAAAATTTATAATTTTAGTACTGAGGGTCATGAATAATGAGTGATGATATTAAAAAAGGATTACTTGGAATAGTTGTAGATGAAACTGAAGTTTCAAAGGTAATGCCTGAAATCAACTCTCTTACATACAGAGGTTATGCTGCACAAGATTTATGTGAATATTGCAGGTTTGAGGAAGTTGCCTATTTAATTCTTAATAAAGATCTGCCAAATACAATTCAGCTCAGAAAATTTGAAAAAGAAGAAAAAAACAATAGAGAGCTATCAAAAGATCTTTATTCAATGCTTAAAAAAATGCCTAAAAAATCTCATCCAATGGATGTGGCAAGAACAGCTGTGAGTATAATGGGTCTTGAAGACAAAGAAACTACCAACTCTTCTCCAGAAGCTAATATGAGAAAAGCTATAAGAATTTTAGCTAAAACGCCTACAGCTTTAGCAGCTTTTTATAGATTAAGAAAAGGTAAAAAAATCATTAAACCTAAAAAGAATTTAAATATTGCTGAAAATTTTTTTTATATGTGTTTTGGAAAAGTACCTCAAAAAGAAATAGTTAAAGCTTTTGATGTTTCTCTAATTTTATATGCTGAGCACAGTTTCAATGTATCAACATTTACAGCAAGAACTATAACAAGTAGTTTGTCTGATATTCATGGTGCTATTACTGGAGCAATTGCAAGTTTAAAAGGTCCTCTTCATGGAGGAGCTAATGAAGAGGTAATGCATATGATGAATAAAATTAAATCTCCTAATAATGCACTCAAATGGATTAATAGCGCTTTGGATAATAAGGAAGTTGTTATGGGTTTTGGACATAGAGTTTATAAATCAGGTGACTCTAGAGTTCCTACAATGAGAAAATATTTTGCAAAAGTTGCTAAAATTAAAAAAGATAAAAAATTTGAAAGAATCTATGACATTGTTGAAAAAGTGATGATTGAAAGAAAAAATATACATCCAAACGTAGATTATCCTACAGGACCCACATATCATTTGATGGGTTTTGATACAGATTTTTTCACACCAATATTTGTAGTTTCAAGAATAACAGGTTGGTCGGCTCATATTATGGAGCAACATGCAGCCAACAAACTTATTAGACCTTTAGCTAGTTATAAAGGTAATCAACATAGAAAAGTTGTTCAGCTAAATCAAAGATAATTAGCTAAACGCTTCTGCCCACGTTCCTTGAGTTGATGCTTTAGAATATTCTGTTGCACGACCCTCAAAGAAGTTCATGTGTTCAACTGCATTCAACATAGTATCTAACCAACCTAAAGGATTTTTTTCAACTTTATAAATTGGTTCTAATCCAAGCTGGCTTAATCTTCTATTTGCAATAAATCTAATGTAGTCTTTAACTTCTTGAGCTGTTAACCCTTCCATCGGACCCATTTCAAAAGCTAGATCGATGAAAGCATCTTCATGTTCAACGATTATTCTGCAGGCTTCATAAAGTTCTTTTTTTAATTTAGGTGTCCAGATTTCTGGATTTTCTTTTATGAATTCTTTAAAAATTCTTATCATAGAATTGCAATGAAGAGTTTCATCTCTTACTGACCAGGTAACAATCTGGCCCATGCCTTTCATTTTGTTATGTCTTGGAAAATTTAGGAGAATTGCAAAGCTTGCAAATAATTGTAAACCCTCTGTAAATGCACTAAATACTGCAACTGTTTTTGCAATATCTTCTTTAGAGTTGACATTAAAACCCTGCATGTAATCATATTTATCTTTCATTTCTTTATATTTCATAAAAGCTGAATATTCAGACTCCGGCATACCAATAGTATCTAATAAATGAGAGTAAGCAGCAACATGAACTGTTTCCATTGCAGCAAAAGCTGTCATCATCATTAAAACTTCCGTAGGTTTAAATACAGTTGTGTAGTGTCTTAAATAACAGTTATTAACCTCTACGTCAGCTTGAGTAAAAAATCTAAATATTTGAGTTAGTAAGTTTTTTTCAGGCTGAGATAAATTTTTCTGCCAATCCTTAACATCATCACCAAGTGGTACTTCCTCTGGTAGCCAATGAATTCTTTGTTGAGTTAGCCATGCATCGTAGCACCAAGGGTACCTAAATGGTTTATAAACAGGATTTTCAACTAGTAATCCCATTTTTTTTGGTTCAATAATTTTTTTACTCTCTACTTTAATCTTCTCTGCTACTGACATGATAAACACTCCTCGTATTCTGGTTGGTCATTTTGTGATTGATTTTTAGATTTATAAACATTAGATGTAATATCTGTTGATTTCGCATCATTAATATTTTCAGCTCTTTGAATTGATTTTGATCTGCAGTAATAAAGGCTTTTTAAGCCTTTTTTCCACGCATCAAAATGAATTTTGTGAAGTTCTTTTTTGTGAACATCTGCTGGCAAGAATAAATTTACCGATTGTGCTTGAGAAATATAAGGCGTTCTATCTCCACTTAATTCTATAATCCAGTTTTGATTTAATTCAAAAGCAGTTTTGAAAACATCTTTTTCTAAATCAGTTAAAAAATCTAAATGTGAAACTGATCCTTGATTTGTAGTAATTGTTGACCAAGTTTCATCATCGTTTTTTCCATGACTTTCTAAAATTTCTTCTAAATATCTGTTACGAACATTAAAAGAACCTGACAAAGTTTTATGTGTATAACTATTTGCAGCAATTGGTTCTATGCCAGGTGAAGCTCCACCGCATATAATTGAAATTGAAGCAGTTGGTGCAATTGCAGTTTTATTAGAAAACCTCTCATTAAAACCATACTCAGCTGCATCTGGGCATGCTCCCCTTTCTTCAGCTAAGTTCTTAGAAGCCTCATTCACCTTTTCATGAATATTTTTAAAAATCTTTTTATTCCAAGCTTTGGCCATCACAGACTCAAGTGGTATTCTATTTTTCTGAAGATATGAGTGAAAACCCATCACGCCAAGACCAACACTTCTTTCTCTTTCTGCAGAATACTTTGCGTCTTTAAATTGATCTGGTGCTTTTTCAATAAAATCACTTAAAACATTATCTAAAAATCTCATGACATCATTGATCATATTCTCATCATCTTTCCACTCGTCATATTTTTCAATGTTTAAAGAAGATAAGCAACAAACAGCTGTTCTGTCATTTCCATCCTTATCAATGCCAGTTGGTAAGGTGATCTCGCTACATAAATTGGAAGTTTTAACAGTCAAATTTGCAAGCTTATGATGTTGTGGAATCTGTCTGTTAACAGTATCTATATAAATAATATAAGGTTCACCAGTTTCAATTCTCGCAGTTAACAATCTAATCCATAAATTTCTAGCTGAAATAGTTTGTTGAACTGAGCCATCTGCAGGACTTTTGAGAGCCCACTGTTCATCAGTTTCAACTGCTCTCATGAAAGCATCTGATATTAAAACTCCATGATGAAGATTTAATGCTTTTCTGTTTGGGTCACCACCTGTAGGTCTTCTCATTTCTATAAATTCTTCTATTTCAGGATGATCTATAGGTAAATAACAAGCAGCAGATCCTCTTCTTAAAGAACCTTGGCTAATTGCCATTGTTAATGAGTCCATTACTTTTATAAATGGAATTATTCCAGATGTTTTTCCAACTCTGCCAATTTTTTCACCAATTGATCTTAAATTACCCCAGTAACTTCCAATTCCACCACCTTTAGCTGCTAACCAAACGTTCTCACTCCAAAGATCTAAAATACCACCCAAACTATCCGATGCTTCATTTAGAAAACATGAAATTGGTAATCCTCTTTTAGTTCCACCATTAGATAAAACTGGTGTAGCAGGCATAAACCAAAGATTACTAATGTAGTTGTAAATTCTTTGAGCATGCAGATTGTCGTCGGCATATGTACTTGCAACTCTTGCAAACAAATCTTGAAAAGATTCATTTTGACCTAAGTATCTGTCTTTTAAAGTTGCTTTACCAAAATCAGTTAATTTAGCATCCTTTGAACGATCAATTTTTATAATTATGCCTTTATCATTTTGAAAAAGCTCAGTTTCATTATTAAGTGAAAAGAGATCTGGTCGAGTATTTTTTGGTGCTTGGTTTATATCAGGGCTATATTCAGAGACAGCTTTCTTTAATGCCTGAGATAGAATTTTATTCATTTTTTTGTATTATATTTTGTTATTTAAACGAAAACAACTATATGTTGTGTGCGCTAAGTATCAATATACTATATAAACAGTAAATCAATAGAACATTTATAGAACACTAAAAAAAAAATTCAACTATAAAATCAAAAAAAATGTAAGTAATTAACAGCATGAATCAATCAGTAAAAATAGATCCTTATGGTTTTAGAGAATATGACGCAAGGTGGCTTTATCAGAAAGATATCAATTCTGAGGGAATCATAGATCTTGGAAAAGGGTTAGGAACCCAAATTATTAATCATACAAAAATAAACAATCCTAGGATAATTGTTGGACATGATTACAGATCTTATAGTGAGGAAATAAAAGCTGCTCTCGTAAAAGGTCTGATTTCGACTGGATGTTTCGTTGAAGATATAGGTTTGTCTCTATCACCCATGGTGTACTTCGCTCAATTTAATTTGAAAGCTGATGCAGTTGCAATGATTACAGCAAGCCATAATGAAAATGGGTGGACTGGAGTGAAAATGGGAATTCAAAAAGGCTTAACACATGCTCCAGAGGAAATGAGAGAATTAAAAGAAATTACAATAAATAAAAAATTTATAGCTGGTCAAGGAAAAGAAAAAGTAATCAAAGGTTTTGATAAAATTTATAAAAAAGATTTAATAGATAAAAATAAGATTAAAAAAAAAATTAAGGCGGTTGTTGCTTGTGGTAATGGTACTGCAGGTATTTTTGCTCCAGATATTTTAAGGGGAATAGGTTGTGAGGTAATAGAATTAGACTGTAAACTGGATTGGACTTTTCCAAAATATAATCCAAATCCAGAGGATCTTAAAATGTTACATGCAATCGCTAAATCAGTAAAAGAAAATAATGCAGATATTGGATTTGGTTTTGATGGAGATGGAGATAGATGTGGTGTCATCGATGACAAAGGTAATGAAATTTTTTCAGACAAAATAGGTCTTATTATAGCAAGAAACCTCTCACCAAGTCACAAGAGTTCTAAATTTGTAGTAGACGTAAAATCAACAGGTCTTTATGCAAATGATAAAATTCTTTTGGAAAATAACTGTAAGACTATATATTGGAAAACTGGACATTCACATATTAAAAGAAAAGTAAATATTGAAAAAGCAATTGCTGGGTTTGAAAAAAGTGGACATTTTTTTTTTAATAAACCATTAGGATATGGGTACGATGATGGAATTAATTCTGCAATTCAAGTCTGTCATTTACTTGATAATCAAGATAAAAAAATAAGTGAAATAATTAAAGAACTACCTAAAACATATCAATCCCCCACTATGGCTCCATTTTGTAAAGATGAAGAAAAATACCAAGTAGTTGAAGAAATGATAGATCAGGTAAAAGAAATCAAGGACAATAAAACTAAAGTTGACGGACAAGAAATAAAAGAAGTATTAACAGTTAATGGTGTAAGATTTTCATTTGATGATGGGTCATGGGGACTTATAAGAGCCTCATCAAACAAGCCGTCCTTAGTAGTTGTAACAGAAAGTCCTACATCTAATGATAGAATGAGAAGAATCTTTGAATTTATTGATAACTTATTACAAAAAACTGGTAAAATTGGTAAGTACGATCAAAAAATATAAATTGATTGTTTTAGGAATTAATTAAGCCTCTTAAATTTATTAATTTAAATAAGGTTGCTTCTTCATATCCTCTTTTTTAATACCAGCTACTTTAACAGGCTTTTTCATAGCATCTCTTCTGAAAGGTTCACCCAGTTCTTGATTTAAAATAACTTCTATAAAGGTTGTAATTCCTTTCTTTTGGTCTTCACAAGATTTTTTGATAGCAGATGTTGTTTCCTCCATTGTTTTTACTGTAACACCTTTTAAACCACATGCGTCTGCTACTTTAGCATAACTTAATTTTGGATCCAATTCTGTTCCAATAAAATTATTATCAAACCATAAAGTAGTATTTCTTTTTTCAGCACCCCACTGATAATTTCTAAATATTACCATAGTTATTGCAGGCCATTCTTCTCTTGCACATGAACTCATTTCATTCATACTTATTCCAAAAGCGCCATCTCCTGCAAAACCGATAACCGGAGTATCTGGACAGCCAATTTTTGCACCTAGAATAGACGGGAAACCATAACCACAAGGTCCAAATAAACCTGGAGCTAAATATTTTCTTGGTTTTTCAAATGTTGGGTATGCATTTCCAATAGCACAATTATTTCCTATATCACTTGATATGATTACATCTTCTGGCATCCCTGCTTGAATTGCTCTCCAAGCTTGTCTCGGTGACATTCTATCTTTATCTCTTTCTCTAGCTTCTTTGTTCCAAACTGTTCCTTCATCATCATCTTCGTGATCTAAGCTTGATAATTTTTGTAACCATGCAGATTTAGTTTGATGAATTAAATTTTTTCTTTTTTGTCTATCAGTATCTCCAGCATTTGAAGATAATTTTTCTAAAATTTGAGTAGCCACTAACTTAGCATCTCCACTTATTCCGACTGTAACTTTTTTTGTTAATCCAATTCTATCTGGATTAATATCAACTTGAATTATACTTGCATTTTTTGGCCAATAATCAATTCCATATCCTGGTAAAGTTGAAAAAGGATTTAGTCTTGTGCCTAAAGCTAAAACTACATCTGCTTTAGAAATTAGTTCCATCGCAGCTTTTGACCCATTATATCCTAGCGGACCTACAGCTAAAGGATGGCTTCCTGGAAAACTATCATTATGCTGATATCCAGAACACACAGGAGAGTCTAATTTTTCAGCAAGTTTTTTTGTTTCTTCAATTGCTCCTCCTATTACAACACCTGCTCCAGATAAAATTACTGGAAATTTAGCTTTAGATAATAAATCTGCTGCTTTTGAAATTGCGTCAGTACCTCCGCCTTGTCTCTCCAATCTTACAATTGGAGGAAGTTCAATATCAATTACTTGGCACCAGTAATCTCTAGGAACATTGATTTGTGCGGGCGCTGAACCTCTAATTGCTTTTTCAATCACTCTGTTTAAAACTTCCGCCATTCTTGATGGGTCTCTTACTTCTTCCTGATAACAAACCATATCTTTAAATAAATTCATTTGTTCTACTTCTTGAAAACCTCCTTGACCCATAGTTTTATTTGCAGCTTGAGGTGTTACTAGTAATAAAGGTGTATGATTCCAATAAGCTGTTTTAATTGGAGTAACTAATCCAGTTATTCCAGGTCCGTTTTGAGCAATAACCATAGACATTTTTCCAGTTGCTCTTGTATAACCATCTGCGATTAAGCCACCATTTGTTTCGTGAGCAACATCCCAAAAAGTAATTCCTGCATCAGGAAAAATATCAGATATAGGCATGAACGCGGATCCAATTATTCCAAAGGCGTGTTCAATACCGTGCATTTGTAAAACTTTTACAAAAGCTTCTTCTGTAGTCATTTTAGTCATTAATAGAACCTTTCTAAATTACTAAGAATTTTTTTAAATATTAATTGTTAATTTCAGCGATTAATATATAAGATTTCACAAAATTCAAATAACAAATCGACACCATAAATATGGCTACAGACATAATTATTCACGACCAAAAAGATAATGTAGGTGTGGTAGTAATCGAAAAAATCACACCAAAACAAGATTGTTCATGCTGGATAATGGAAAATGATAGCACTGTAAATATTCAATCAATGGATGAAATCCCTTTAGGACACAAAATAGCAATGATTAATCTTAAAGAGGGAGATACTATTTTAAAATATGGTCATGATATTGGAAAAGTAGTTAAATCAATTAAAAAAGGTGAACATGTTCATGTTCATAATGTCAAAACAAAGAAGTGGTAATATTATGGAAATTCCAAAAAGTTTTCTAGGTTATAAAAGAGAGAATGGAAGAGCGGGCACTAGAAATCATGTGATAATTTTACCGGTGGATGATATCTCAAATGCGTGTGCAGAAGCAGTATCAAATAATATTAAAGGTACGATTGCTCTACCCCACTCTTATGGAAGACTTCAATTTGGTGCAGATCTTGAATTACATTTTAGGACAATGATTGGAACCGGTAGTAATCCAAATGTAGCTGCAGTTATTGTGATAGGTATTGAGCCAAAATGGACTAAAAAAATTGTAGATGGTATAGCTAAAACCGGTAAACCTGTTGAAGGTTTCCATATCGAACGTACTGGAGATATTGGTACTGTGATGAAAGCTTCAAAAAAAGCTCAAGAATTTGTTATGTGGGCATCAGAAAAACAAAGAGAAGAGTGTCCGATTAGTGATTTATGGATATCTGTAAAATGTGGTGAGTCTGATACGACATCAGGTTTAGCAGCAAATCCAACTGTCGGAAATTTAATGGATAAACTTGAGCCTTTAGGGGTTCATTTATGTTTTGGTGAAACATCAGAACTTACAGGAGCTGAAAAAGTTTGTGCAACAAGAGGAGCAACTAAAGAAGCATCAGAAAAATTCATGAAAACATGGAGTGCTTATAATGATTTTATTTTAAAGGAAGCAACAGATGATCTTTCAGAAAGTCAGCCTACTGCAGGAAATATTGCAGGTGGATTAACTACAATTGAGGAGAAGGCATTTGGAAATTTTCAAAAAATTGGAAATTGTAAGTTTGTTGATGTGCTTGAACCTGCTGAAGAACCAAAAAAAGGTAAAGGACTTTATTTTATGGATACCTCATCTGCTGCTGCAGAATGTGTTACTCTTCAAGCTGCTGCAGGTTTCAATATCCATTTATTTCCAACTGGACAAGGTAATATTGTAGGAAATCCAATTGAGCCTGTTGTGAAATTGACTGCAAATCCTTTAACTGTAAAAGGAATGGGTGAACACATTGATTGTGATGTTTCTAAAATACTTTCAAGAGAAATGAATATGTCTGAAGCAGGTGATAAATTGATTGAAACGACACTCAGAGTTGCTAACGGAAGATTAACTTGTGCTGAAGCCTTAGGTCATAGAGAATTTGTTATGACTAAACTTTATAGAAGTGCGTAAAATTACTTTGTTGGTTTTATAAGATATTTTTTTCTCATTATAGACAAAAATCTTCTAATAAAAGCTGCACCAATTCCAAGAATAACCGCAAACAAGATTGAAAATAATCCATAAAAGAATGGCATATCTTTTGAAAAGTCTTTTATAAAACTAGAAAAGAAATTTAAATCTTGATTTGTCATTTTCATTGTCTCATTTTTAATTTCCTCTGCAAAAAAAGTATCATAAGCAATTGCTATACCAACGATTAGTAATAAAATTGCTAATAAAGCTTTTAATCCCGAGCTATCAATTTGTTCTCCAAGTTTTTGACCTACTTGAACACCTACAATTGATCCAACCACTAGCAAAACTACTAGCATTAAATCAATTGAGCCATAGTTAAAAGAGTGCAAAAATGTAACTATCACACTTACAAAAATAGTCACAAATAACGAGGTTCCTGGCACTAATTTAGTTGGCATCTTAATTAAGTAGATCATAGCTGGTACTAAAATAAATGCTCCACCTATTCCCATTATAGCAGCTATAAAACCAACTAATAATCCAATTACAATAGGGGTAAATATACTCTCATATAATTTAGATTTTGGAAACCGCATTCTAAAAGGAAGACCGTGTATCCAATAATGGACATGAAGTTTTTTTCTTTCGACAACATTTTTTTTTGCTTTATCGATCTCCCCTAAGCTTTCAACCAACATTAATGTACCAATTATTGCAAGTATATACATATAAGCTAAAGAGATAACTGTATCTATTTTTCCAATGTCTTTAAAATATGTAAATGTATAAATACCTAGAGCAGTACCTATTGATCCACCAATTACAATCATGAAACCCATCTTGTAATCAAGGGTATTCTTTAGATAATGGGTAGTAGATCCTGAAACTGAGGTAGCTAGAATATTATTTGCTTCATTGGCTACAGCATAAGCTGGTGGAACGCCCATAAAAATTAAAAATGGTGTCATTAAAAAGCCTCCACCAACTCCAAATAAACCTGATAGCACCCCAACTATTGCACTTAACAAAAGTATTTCAACTGGATTTATAAATACTTCAGCTATAGGTAAAAAAAATTCCATTCAAAATAAAACTTTTTATCTTTTATTATTTAAAAGTTAAAAACGTTCCAACTAGGATGACACTCCAACATGCTACTATTGCTGAAAAAATCCCTGTTTTTATAAAAGTAGTTTTTTTGTTTAAAATTTTTTGTGGGATTTTTATATTTGAAAGGTGCATCTCTAAACCTTCAATACACCTAGTAGAAAAATTGTCAAACTATTATTGAGAATAATTGTTTTTTTTGAATTAGTAAATTGTTGCACCGAAGACCTTGATTTCTCCATCCTCAACTCCTAATACCAATCTTCCTAAAAATTCTCCGGGAAACTTCTTATTAGTTTGTTTTATTAAAATTGTAATGTGCTCTCCTCGCCTCAAAGTTCCAAATGGCTCATAAGTCTCGTTTAAATTAGTAATAAGTTCATTATTAGCCCACTGTTTACCAAGTTCTACTTCATTAGCTCCGAACAACATCTGGGTAGAGAAATCTCTTGTAAAACCTCCGTAGTCTTTCATATTTGATGATCTTACTAAATTTTCCCAAAATGGTTTACCAATACTAAAAATCTCTTCATCTGTTTTAGATAATAGGTCCATGGATCAGAAAAAAAATTTGTTATTTGTTACGAGGCCTTTTTTTTCTCTTTTTCATCTACGATATGATAAACAGGCACTTTTTCCAGTGAAAATTTTCCAGTCTTAGGATCTCTTCTTGAAACCGTCAAACAATGCCAGTTTTCATCATCTAATTTCATGTGATCGCCTCTATAATAATATCCTGGCCAACGAGTTTCCTCTCTGAACAATGTGTGCTCAGTTACACATTGAGATGTTAATGCTCTATGTTTTAATTCCCAAGCTCTCATCAACTGGTGATAGTCTTCAGCACCTACTTTTTCTAAGTCCTCTACTAACCATTCCAAGAGTTCTAATGCTCTTTTAAGCATATTACCATTAGTCATATAATTTGAGGTTATACCACCAACGTATTCATCCATAATTTTTTGAAGTCTTTGAAGTCCTTGAATTGGTGAAATATAACTCGGTGAAACTGTTCCACCCGTAATTTCATTTTGAGCGATAGTAAAAGTATCTAAAGGTTTATAAACAGCTGTTTTAAAATCATCACATTGTTTATCAGAAACATTAATTCCCTCAGCTTTTTTATCTTCAATATATTTTACAGCTGCTTTAGCTGCTAATCTACCTTCAGTAAATGAACCTGATGAAAACTTATGAGCACTTCCGCCAACAGTGTCACCAGCTCCAAATAAACCATCAATCGTTAACATTCTGTTGTAACCCCAGAAATATTCTGGAGGAGATAAATCTTCAGGACCACTTACCCACGCACCTGAACAAGTTGCATGAGATCCCATTACATACGGTTCTGATGTTGTTAATTCAGGATTAGTATATTTTGGATCTATATTTTGAGATGCCCAAACTACTGCTTGTCCGACAGTCA
>CACJXB010000002.1:0-74595 GCA_902597265.1 uncultured Pelagibacteraceae bacterium
ATGAATTAATTGATCTAATGAATAAATCAAAAAGACCAATTATTTATTCTGGTGGCGGTGTAATAAACTCAGGACCAGAGGCGAGCGATGTATTAAGAGAGCTAGTTCAATTAACTGGGTTTCCAATTACTTCAACCTTACAAGGCTTAGGTGCATATCCTGGAGATGATAATCAATTTTTAGGAATGTTAGGAATGCATGGAACTTATGAAGCTAATAACGCTATGCATGATTGTGATTTACTTATTAATATTGGAGCAAGATTTGATGACAGAATAACAGGTAAGATCGATGAGTTTTCCCCAAAATCAAAAAAAGTACATATCGATATAGATCCATCATCAATAAATAAAATTATTAAAGTTGATTTATCACTTGTGGGTGACGTTAAAGATGTTTTGAAAGGCATTAACAAAACATTAAAAAAGAAGAATATCAATTTGAATAAATCAAACAAACATCAAATATCAAAGTGGTGGGAACAAATTCAAAAATGGCGAACTAAAAACTCTCTACACTTCAATAATAGTGATGAAACAATTAAACCACAGCATGCAGTGCAGAGACTTTATGAGCTTACCAAACATAAAGATACATTTGTTACCACCGAAGTGGGTCAACATCAAATGTGGGCTGCCCAACATTATAAATTCAATAAACCAAACCGTTGGATGACTTCTGGTGGCTTAGGAACTATGGGATATGGCCTTCCAGCAGCTGTCGGTGTTCAAATAGCTCACCCTAAAAAATTAGTTATTGATATTGCAGGGGAAGCATCGGTTTTGATGACAATGCAAGAAATGTCAACTGCGGTCCAATATAACTTACCAATTAAGATTTTCATTTTGAATAATCAATACATGGGAATGGTAAGACAATGGCAAGAATTACTTCATGAAAAAAACTATTCAGAAAGTTATTCAGAAGCTTTACCAGACTTTATTAAATTAGCTGAAGCTTATGGTTGTAAAGGTATAAAAGCTGAAACACCGAGTGAACTTGATGAAAAAATTAAAGAAATGGTTCAATTTGATGGACCTGTGATTTTTGATTGTCGTGTTGATCCTAATGAAAATTGTTTTCCCATGATCCCTTCAGGAAAACCTCACAATCAAATGATATTAGGACCCTCTGAAAAAGAAGAGAACAAAATTACAGGCAAAGGTAAAGCTTTAGTTTAGATATGGCAAATCCAAAATCAGCATACAGTGTTTCTACAAAAAAAGAAAAATCAGATACACATATTATTGTTATTTGGGTTGATAATGAAGCAGGTGTTTTAGCGAGAGTGGTTGGACTTTTTTCTGGTAGAGGATACAATATTGAGTCTTTAGCAGTTGCAGAAGTGGATGCTAAAAGAAATATATCAAGAATAACTATTGTTACAACTGGCCCACCCCAAGTCATCGATCAAATTAAACTTCAATTAAAGAAATTAGTTCCAGTTCACAAAGTGGCGGATTTTAAAAGGAATGATAAAAGTGTAATCTTTAAAGAAATGGCTTTATTTAAGATTGTTGGTAACACTAACAAAATTAAAAAAGCTATTAATGCTTGTAAAAAATACAATGCTGTAATATTGGATAAGACAAAAAAATCTAATGTTATTCAAATTACTGCATTAAGAAGAGAAATAGATAAAATGTCAAAAAATTTAAGAAAATTCGGGCTAGTTAGTGTTTCCAGAACAGGCGCTGTTGCAATGACTAGAGGAGATAAAATATTTAATTAAAAGGGGAGAATATTATGAAAATGTTTTACGAAAAAGATACAGATGTAAATCTAATTAAGGATAAAAAGATCGCTATTTTTGGTTATGGTAGTCAAGGACATGCCCATGCGCTAAATTTAAAAGACAGTGGTGTTAAAGAAGTAGTTGTTGCTTTAAGAGAAGGATCATCAAGCAAACCAAAAGCAGAGTCGAAAGGTTTAAAAGTAATGAATCTTTCTGATGCAGCTGAGTGGGCAGATGTAGTAATGATTTTAACGCCAGATGAATTACAGGCATCTATATATAAAAATCATATTGAACAAAGGGTAAGGAAAGGAACTTCACTTGCTTTTGCTCATGGATTGAATGTGCATTACGACTTAATTAAAGCTAGAGAAGATTTGGATGTGTTTATGGTTGCTCCAAAAGGTCCAGGTCACTTAGTGAGAAGCGAGTATGTAAAAGGTGGCGGTGTTCCTTGTTTATTTGCTGTTCATCAAAATGGCTCTGGTAAAGCTAGAGATCTTGCAATGTCTTATGCTTCAGCAGTGGGTGGTGGAAGATCTGGAATTATAGAAACAACTTTTAAAGATGAAGTAGAAACAGATTTATTTGGCGAACAAACAGTTTTATGTGGTGGTCTAGTCGAATTGATTAAAAATGGATATGAAACATTAGTTGAAGCTGGTTACGAACCAGAAATGGCATATTTTGAAACTGTTCATGAAGTAAAACTAATAGTAGATTTAATTTATGAAGGTGGAATAGCTAACATGAATTACTCAATCTCCAACACTGCAGAGTATGGAGAGTATGAGTCTGGTCCAAGAGTTATTAATAAAGATGAAACTAAAAAAAGAATGAAAGAAGTTTTAGCTGATATTCAATCAGGAAAATTTACAAAACAATGGATGGAAGAGTGTAAAAATGGCCAAAAAAATTTCATTGCAACACGAGCAAAATTAGCTGAGCACCCTGTTGAAAAAGTAGGAGCAAATTTGAGAGCTATGATGCCTTGGATTGGTAAGAAGAAACTAGTGGATAGTGACAAGAGCTAGTAAAGTAGTTTTTTTTATAAATATTTTGCAATTTCTAATATAGATTGTATTATACCTTTTTCAAATTTATAAAGTTATGGCAAGCAAAGATAGAGTTTTTATATTTGATACTACGATGCGAGATGGTGAGCAATCGCCTGGTGCTTCGATGAGTTTAGAGGAAAAAATTTCAATCTCTCGAGTATTCGATGAATTAGGTATAGATATAATTGAGGCAGGTTTTCCAATTGCTTCACCTGGAGATTTTGAAGCTGTATCAGCAATAAGTAAAGTTTTAAAGAAATCAATTCCTTGTGGATTAGCAAGACACTCTAAAAAAGATATAGATAGATGTTATGAAGCTTTAAAACATGCTCCAAGATTTAGAATTCATACTTTTATTTCAACGAGTCCACTTCATATGAAACATAAACTTAATAAAACACCTGAGCAAGTTTATGATTCAATTAAAGAACATGTTACTTATGCTAGAAATTTAACTGATGATGTTGAATGGTCTTGTGAAGATGGCACAAGAACAGATATGGATTATATGTGTAAGACAGTTGAACTAGCAATAAAATCTGGGGCAAAAACAATTAATATCCCAGACACAGTTGGTTATACAGTTCCATCTGAATTTACAAAAATTATAGAAACTTTATTAAATAAAGTACCAAATATTGATAAAGCAATTTTATCTACACATTGCCATAATGATTTAGGTTTAGCAGTTGCAAATTCTTTAGCTGGCATACAAGCAGGTGCAAGACAAATAGAATGTACAATTAATGGAATAGGAGAAAGAGCTGGAAATGCTGCTTTAGAGGAAGTTGTGATGGCAATTAGAACTAGAAATGATTTAATGCCATATGAAACAGGAATAAACACAACTTTATTAAGTAAAGCATCAAAATTAGTATCAAATGTTACTGGTTTTCCAGTTCAATTTAATAAAGCAATTGTTGGAAAAAATGCGTTCGCTCACGAGTCAGGCATTCATCAGGATGGGATGTTAAAAAATAGAAACACCTATGAAATAATGACTCCAGAAAGTGTTGGAGTAAAACAAACATCATTAGTAATGGGAAAACACTCAGGACGACACGCATTTAAAGATAAATTGATTAGTCTTGGCTATGCAGACTTAATGGACGATGTTATAGAAAATGCCTTTGGAAAATTTAAGATTTTAGCTGACAAAAAAAAGCATATATACGATGAAGATATAATTGCTTTAGTTGATGACAGTTTGGTTTTAGATAACAAAGCTAATACTATTGTATTAAAATCATTAAAAGTGTTCGCAGGAACTGGAGAACCTCAGAAAGCAGAAATGACATTGGATGTTAATGGTCAAATTAAATCAGCTTCTGAGACCGGAGATGGACCTGTTGACGCAATCTTTAAATGTATTAAGAATTTGTATCCGCACGAAGTTAAACTTCAACTATATCAAGTGCATGCTGTGACAGAAGGCACTGACGCTCAGGCAACAGTAAGTGTTCGTATTGAGGAAAATGGAAAAACTACGGTTGGTCAAGCTGCAGATACAGATACATTGGTTGCATCAGCAAATGCATATATTGCTGCATTAAACAAAATGGTTATTAAAAGAGAGAAAACAGCTCCGGCCATGGAGATAGAAAAAGAAAAAATGAGAGGTATTTAGATGGGTTTATTTGAAAGAATTAAAAAAGTTTGGAGCCAAGATATGGCTATTGATTTAGGAACTGCAAACACATTAGTTGTTGTAAAGGGTAAAGGTGTAGTTTTAAATGAGCCTTCAGTAGTAGCAATAGTAGATCAAGGAGGAAAAAAACAAGTATTAGCTGTTGGAGATGAAGCCAAAACTATGCTTGGACGAACACCTGGGAATATACAAGCCATTAGACCGTTAAGGGATGGTGTAATTGCAGATTTTATAGTTACAGAGGAAATGATTAAACATTTTATTAAAAAAGTTCATAAAGGAAGTTCATTTGCTAATCCAAGAATTTTGATTTGTGTTCCTACGGGATCAACTCCAGTGGAAAGAAAAGCAATTCAGGACAGTGCTTTAGCAGCAGGCGCAAGAAGAGTCCAACTAATTGAAGAGCCGATCGCAGCTGCTATTGGAGCAAATTTACCAATATCTGAAGCAACTGGTTCAATGGTAGTTGATATTGGAGGTGGTACTAGTGAGATAGCTGTTATGTCTTTAGGAGGTTTGGTTTACTCAAAATCTTTAAGAGTTGCTGGAGATGCAATGGATGCAGCAATGATAAATTATATGAGAAAAGAATATAATCTTATGATTGGAGATAGTACTGCTGAAAAAATTAAAAAAGAAATTGGAACAGCAATACCAACTAATAATAATACTTATGCTGTAAAAGGAAGAGATTTAAGATCTGGTACTCCAAAGGAAGTAAATATCACAGAGGAGGATACAGCTGCAGCTCTTAATGATATTTTAAAACAGATGGTGAACGGTATCAAGGACGCTTTAGAGAGTACGCCACCAGAACTTTCAGCAGACCTAGTGGATATGGGTCTTGTTTTGACGGGTGGGGGCGCACTACTTAAAAATATTGATAAAAGATTTTCTAAAGAAACAGGATTACCAGTTCATATAGCTGATGAACCTTTATCATGTGTTGCCGTTGGAACAGGAAAGGCTTTGGATCAAGAACAAACGTTCTCGACTATGTTGACTGAATATTAAGAGCAATGGCATCAAGCAGAGATGATTTTATAATTGCGATTAGATCTGCTTTTTTAAAAAAAAGTACTAAGCAAAAATTTTCATTATTAACATTAGTCTCTATATCAATTTTTATAATTGTTCTTTCTAGTTTAGATTTTAAAGCTGTGAGATATCTTAAAGTTGCAATAAGTGAAATTGTTTATAGATCATCATTTGTTGTATCGATCCCCGAAAACGTGGCCAAAAGTGCTTTCACAGAAGTAGTTGAATACACAACTTTTTTTAATAGTTTTAAAAAAAACAGAAACGAATTAGAAAGTTTAAAATCAGATTACGTATCAAATGAAATAATTCAATACGAAAATAAGGAATTAAAAGAATTAATTAATGATTATGTATCGAGTTCAGATAAAATATTAGCTAAAATTATTGTTGATCATGATAGTCCTTTTTTAAAAAGTATAATTATAAATAAAGGTAGTAAAGATAATATTAAAATTGGAACAAATGTTTATGACCAGTCATATTTAGTTGGAAGAGTTATTGAAGTAAACTATAAAACCTCAAGAGTTTTATTATTATCTGATTTGAATTCAAATGTTCCAGTTACAATCGCTCCCCAAAATATTCAAGCAATAGTCACAGGATCTGGAAGTGATTATGGTCAAATCAAATATATAAAATCTGGTCTCACAGAAGATTTGGTAGACGATAGTATAGTTTATACATCAGGAACTGGTGCAATTTTTAAAAGTGGCGTCCCAATTGGGATATTACAATCTTTTAAAGAGAATTCTGTAAATGAGTATAAAGTAGAATTTTACAGTGATTTTTCTCAACTAAAATATGTTTTTGTTGAAATAGTTACTAAAAAAGAAATTTCCCAAGCAGTTGAAAATAACAATAGTAATGAGATTAACAACCCTGTTGATGCAAAACTAAAAATTTTAGAGGATGAATTAAAGATTATTGAAGATTCAAATCAAAAATTTCAAGTTGAAAATGAAAATTTAAAAAATGAAATTAATAATTTAAATTTAAAAATTTCAAACTTAAATAATGAGATATCCTCAAAAGAAAGAAAAATTAGTCAGTTTAATTTAGATAATAATGAATTAGAGTTTTTAAGATTAAATTTAGAATATGGTCATAAATGTAGAAAATCATTTTTAAATAACAAAGGCTATATTGTTGGCAGTGAAAATTATAAAAAATGTGTTTTAAATAGAGGAAAAATTGATGGCTAGTTTAAGAGCAAAAGGATCATTTAAGAAATTATATTCTTGGTTACCAATATTAATTTTATATATTTCTGTATTAAATGAGTTTGATTTGAATTATTTAAATCTTAAATATTTTTCTTTTAATTTTCCATTTATTTTAATTTTTTTCTTTACGCTAAAAGATTTTAAACATTTTGATTATATATTAGTATTTATTGCTGGTTTATTTAATGACACAGTTGTAGGTTTGCCTTTAGGATTAAGTAGTTTATCATACACATTAATATGTATTTCTGCAGCTTACATAAGAAATATTACAATCAGACCTAATCCTGTTAAAGATTGGTTTTATTTTTTGTTTATCATAAGTTTGATTAATTCTTTAAATTACTCTCTATTGTCATTATTCTTCGAATTTGAATTAATTTTGATGAACTTTATAGTGAATACATTTTTTACATTTTTGTTTTATATAATTTTTGTATCTGTTTTTAAATACTATCTAAAAGGTTTAAATGATTAATTCTTCAAGTGACAATGTAAAAAAACTTAATTCTATTAACAGAAGAATGTTTATTACTGGTTCTTTAAAATTTTTTATAATGGCAGGTATAATCAGCAGGTTATTTTTTTTACAAGTTAAAGAAAATAAAAAATACTTAACACTTTCAGATAAAAACAGAATTAGAGAGTGGAAACTTGCTCCTATAAGAGGTGAATTTCATGATTACTTTGGGAATGTTATTGCTGGTAATTTTGAGGCTTATCAACTTCATATAATTCCTGAACAAGTTGATGATTTTAGATATGTAATTTATCGAATAAAAGATTTATTAGAATTGTCAGATAAAGAATTTAAAAAAGTATTAAAAAAGAAAAATGAAATAAAGCCTTGGGAAACTTTAATTGTTTCAGATAATTTAAGTTGGCAAAAGTTTTCTAAAATTAATAATCATTTATATGATTTAAATGGAGTAAAGCCTGTTATTTCAATTTCAAGAAGTTATCCGTTTAAAGAAAACTTTACTCATTTAATTGGTTATGTAAGTCAAGCAAATCAGAATGATATTGAGACAACAGAGTCAATAAAAAAGAATTTTGTTCCAGGTCTTAAAGTTGGAAAAGTTGGTTTAGAAAAAACGTTTGAAGAAAAGCTTATTGGCACTAACGATATCGAGAGATATGAAGTTAATGCTTATGGTAGAAGAATTAGTCAATTAGAATTCCAAAAAGGTGAAAAGGGTCAAACTCTTAGATTAACTATCGATACAGAGGTTCAAAAACAAGCTAATGAACTATTAAAAGATAAAGCTGGCTCAATATGTGTAATGGATATTTATACAGGAGCGATAATAGCGATGCATTCATCTCCATCATTTGATCCAAATCTATTTGTTTTTGGAATTAGCAAAGATGATTGGCAATTAATTCGAAATGATCCAATGAAACCTTTAGTTAACAAAACTTTACAAGGGAATTACTCTCCTGGTTCAACAATTAAACCCATTGTAGCTCTCTCAGCTTTAGAAAATGGAATAATTGACACTAACTTTACAGTTAAGTGCACTGGAAAAAATGAAATGTATGGTCAAACTTACCATTGTTGGAAAAAGAAAGGCCATGGCTTTGTAAGTTTAAGAAATGCAATGAAACAATCGTGTGATACTTATTTTTATGAAATTGCTCGTAAACTTGGTGTTGATAGATTAAGTGAAACAGCAAAGAAATTTGGATTGGGAGAAAAAGTTTTTGGTGATTTATTTGATATTGAAAAAAAAGGATTGATACCAAATACACAATGGAAAAAAAATGCATTAGGCAAGGGATGGTTATTGGGGGAAACAATTATTACAGGGATTGGTCAAGGTTATATACAGACCACACCAATTCAATTATGTTTAATGACTGCTCAAATTGCAAACGGTGGTTATAAGATTTATCCATATATTGTTGCTGGAAATGAACAAAAAAATCAACCTGCTGATAAGTACACACCTTTGTATGAGAATTCAAAAAATATAAGAATTATAAAGGATGCGATGTTTGGTTCAACCAATGAAGTTATGGGTACATCTTATAAGTCGAGGATTGATAATCCAAAATACCAATTTGCTGGAAAAACTGGTACTGCCCAGGTTAAAAAAATTACAGAGCGAGATAGAGAATTAGATCTTAAAACTTTTGAAATTCCTTATGAAGAAAGAGACCACGCTCTGTATGTAGCTTTTGGTCCATATAAAAATCCGAGATACGCTTTAAGTGTAATAGTTGAACATGGAGGAAATGGAAGTACTACAGCTGCTCCTATGGCAAAAAAATTGTTTAAACTGATTATAGATAGACACAATTTAAGACAATCTATGGATGATAAAAGATATTTGGAGATCTAAAAAATGTACATGTACCAACATTCGAGATTAAAAACAAATAGATTAGGTTTTTTTCAAAAATTTAGAAATTTTGATTACATTTTATTATTTTGCATAATCATATTAGGCTTTATCAGTTTAGTAACAATGTACTCCACTGATGGTGGTCAAATATTATTTCATACCAAAAGCCATTTTACAAAATTAATTGTTTTTACAATTATGATGTTAATAATTTCATTCATCAATATAAAATATTGGTTTGCATTAGGTTATCTATCATATTTGGTAGTTATTGGTTTGTTAATTGGAACTTATTTATTTGGAATTACATCATCAGGGTCACAAAGGTGGATAAATCTTTATTTTATTAACCTGCAACCATCTGAATTAATGAAAATATTTTTAATCTTGTGTCTTGCAAAATATTTTCATCGAATGAAATTGGAAAATGTAAATTCTATTTATACGATTTTAACGTCTCTTATAATAATCATGTTGCCGATGGGTTTAGTAATTGTACAACCAGACTTAGGAACATCTCTTCTTATTGGAATAAGTGGAATAGCAGTTTTATGGTTTGCTGGAGTTAATCACAAATATTTTATTTTCACTATGTTAGGTTTTGTAATTTCATTACCGTTTATAATTGCTTTCTTAAAGCCGTATCAAAAGCTAAGAGTATTAACTTTTTTGAATCCTGACAGAGATCCTTTAGGAGCTGGTTATCAAATTATACAATCAAAAATTGCTGTTGGTTCAGGAGGAATTTTTGGAAAAGGATTTTTAAAAGGAACACAAAGTTATTTAGAATTTTTACCTGAAAAGCATACAGATTTTATATTCACACTTTTTTCTGAAGAGTTTGGATTTGTTGGTTCAGCTATACTGTTGATAATTTATGCAATTATTATTTATAGAATTGTTGTAATCGGAGCAAGCTGCAGAAGTTATTTTGCTAAAATATTTTGTTACAGTTTTGGTGCCGCAATTTTTGTATTTATAACAATAAATATGAGTATGGTTTTAGGTTTACTACCTATAGTTGGCTCCCCTCTTCCTATTATGTCTTATGGAGGATCTTCAATGTTAGCAACAATGATTGGTTTTGGAATAGTTATGAGCGCTAGAGTTCATAATCAACAATTAATTGCTTAAGTATAATTTGTCGCTTAACTTATTTTAAAGATAAATTGTATAAATTTTTATGAGCGAAAAATTAAATGTTGGAATTGTGGGAGCTGGTATTCAAGGAATATCTAATGCATTATTCTTACAAAAAAAAGGTTTTGAAGTAACAATTTTCGACAGAGATGAACCAGGCAGTCCTGCTGCATCCTATGGAAACGCAGGTCATTTTTCACCTTATGCATCTTTATCATTAAATAGAACTGATGTACTAGCAGATGTGCCAGCAATGTTATTAAGTTCAACAGGACCTTTGGCGCTCAAATGGAATTATGTACCAAAAATGTTACCGTGGTTTTTCAAATTCATTTTGAATACCAGTAAAAATAAAATGATGCATACTGCTAAAAATATGCACCAAATTTTAGATTTAGCTTTACCTGCATATGATGAATTATTTGATGAAATTAAATTAGATGGCTTAGTAGAAAATAAAGGAATTTTATATATTTGGAATGATAAAGATTTAAAAAGTAGAGAACTAGAAATCAGGGTAAGAGATGAGTTAGGAGTTAAACAACAATTAGTTAACAGAGATGAGATCCGTGATTTAGAACCAAATATTAAACCATTTTATCATGCAGGGGTGTACTATCCTTATGCAAGACATGCAAGAAATCCAAAAAAAATTTTATTAAAGTTTTTTGAACTATTTTTGAAAAAAGGTGGAAAATTTGAAAAGAAAAATATCAATGATATCCAATTTAATTCTGAGAAGCCGATTTTTGTCACTGATAATGAAAGATATAGTTTTGATAAAATTGTAATTGCTTGTGGGGCTTTCTCAAAAAGATTAACAGACAATTTAGATGAAAAAATACCTCTTGATACTGAAAGAGGTTATCATGTTCATTTTAAAAATTGTGATCATCTTTTAAGCAGACCAGTAATTTTTTCTAACAGAGGTTTTGGTATTACCCCTATGGAGCAAGGACTAAGAGTAGTTGGTACAGTTGAATTTGGTGGGTTAGATAATCCTTTATCAAAATCAAGAATAAAAAATTTGATCGATAATGCAAAGTATATGTTGGGCGATCTTCCTGAACATGATGATGAGTGGTTAGGTTTTAGACCAACATTACCTGATTTCTTGCCTGTTATGGGCCCATCAAAAAAATATAAAAATGTATTCTATTGTTTTGGCCATCATCATTTAGGATGGACTTTAGGACCGATATCTGGAAAGATCGTTTCTGGAATGATAGCTAAAGAAAATACAAATTTAAATTTAGACCCCTATAGCTCAACAAGATTTAATTAATAAAATGCAAAATACTAAGGCATATATAATGCTAGTATGTGCAACATTATTTTGGGCAGGAAACTTTACATTAGCAAAGCTTGCTTACTTAGAAAATATACCTCCAAACTCACTCGCATTTTTAAGGTGGTGCCTAGTATGGATAATATTACTTCCCTTCACCTATAAAGAGATATTAAAATTAAAAAATCAAATTAAAGGAAATTTATCGTTATTTCTTATTCTAGGTTCAACTAGTGTATGTATATTTACTTCTTTTACTTATAACGCTTTAAATTACACTCAAGTAATTAATGCATCACTTTTCAATACCGCAATACCTGTAACAATAATTTTAGTTTGTTTTTTATTAAAAATTGAAAAAACAAATATTTTTCAAATATCTGGATTACTTATTTCAGTTTTAGGAATTTTAGCTATTATTACTAAACTTGATCTAAATATTTTACTTACCTTAAATTTTAACAAAGGAGATTTATTTATGGTCGGAGCAATTATTTCTTGGGGAATATATTCTGCTTATTTGAGAAAAAGAACCTTCGAAGTATCTTTACTTGCTCTTGTCCAAATAATTTGCACATTTGGATTAATTTTTCTTTCGCCTCTGTTTATTTTAGATATGACACAAGGCAAAATTATTGTGATGAGTAGTAATTTTTTTTATATTTTAGCTTATGTTGCAATATTTCCAAGTATTGGATCTTATTATTGTTGGGCAGGAGCTGTTTCTATCATTGGAGCAAATAGAGCTGGGATATTCTTATCTTTAATTCCATTATTTAGCACTTTGATGGCAATATTCTTTTATAGTGAACAATTTCAATTTTTTCACTTGATTGGAGCGATTTTAATTATATTAGGTTTATTTTTGTCAAATAAGGAAATTAAAAATGCTTAAAGTTGCAATTTTAGACGATTATCAAAAAGTTTCTGAACAATTTATAAATATTGAAAAACTTTCAGGAAAATATGAAATTAAAATCTTTAGTGAACCATTTGTTGATGAAGCTGACGCTTTAGAACAATTATCTGATTTTGAAGCTTTATTAGTTATGAGAGAAAGAACTCCTATTACTAAAAATTTAATAGAAAATTTAACTAAATTAAAATTTATTATTACAAGTGGATTAAGAAATAAATCTATTGATTTAGATTCTGCAAAAAAAAGAAAAATTATTGTAAGTGGAACAGAAAGTAATTTAAACCCAACACCAGAATTAACTTGGGCATTAATATTAGGTTTAGCTAGAAACTTGAAAGAAGAAATAGATAATATGTATCAAGGATATTGGCAAACAACCATTGGCGTTGAATTGAAGGGCAAAATTCTTGGATTGATTGGTCTTGGTAAAGTTGGATCTCAGGTTGCAAAAATTGGAAAAGCATTTGGTATGGAAGTTATGGCATGGAGCGAAAATTTAAACTTAGATAAATGCAAAGAGTTAGACGTTTTACCATGCAGCAAGGAAGATCTAATTAAAAATTCTGATTTTTTATCTATTCATGTCCAAGGAGGTGAGAGATATAAAAATTGTATAACTTTAAAAGAATTAGATAAAATGAAAAAGTCAGCTTATTTAATTAATACATCAAGAGGTCCGATTATAAATGAGGATGATTTAATCATTGCTTTATCTACAAATGAAATTGCAGGTGCTGGTCTTGATGTTTATGAAAAAGAACCTTTACCTGAAAATAACAAGTTAAGGTTTTTACCCAATGTGTTATTGACACCTCATATAGGTTACGTGACTGCAGAAAATTATAATATTTATTATACTCAAATGATCGAGTCACTAGAAGCTTGTGTAGAGGGAAAGCCAATTCGTATAATTGAGTAAATATGAATTTATCTGTTGTAAATCATGAAGATTATTTTGCTAAAATTGGAGATGATCACAAATTTCCTATAAATAAATTTGGTGAACTTGCAAATTACCTATTAAAAAAAAAGATAGTAGATAAGTTTTATAAACCATACGCTTGTTCTGATGAGACTTTAAAAAGAGCACATTCAGAAAGTTATATTAGAAGTGTAAAAAATAAAACTTTAGATGAAAGTATTATAAGAAAAATTGGTTTTCCATTGGTTGATAGCGTGGTTCAAAGATCCTTAGTTGCTACTGGGGGGACAGTACTTGCTTCAAAGCTTGCAATTACTAATGGAATAGCTTGTAATACAGCTGGAGGAAGTCATCATGCAAATTTTGAGGGAGGAGCAGGTTATTGCGTATTTAATGATGTTGCGGTAGCTGCTCAATATTTACTTGATAGAGGGTTAGCTGGAAGAATTTTGATTGTTGACTTAGATGTTCACCAAGGAAATGGGAGTGCAGATATTTTTAAAGATAACAAAAATGTATTTACTTTTAGTATGCATTCAAAATCAAATTACCCAGCCAAGAAATCAGTGAGCGATATTGATGTCGAGCTTGAAGATAACATGGAAGATGCTCAATATATCAAGTTACTTAAATTTTATTTACATCAATTAAATGATGAAAATTTCGATTATGTTTTTTATGTAGCAGGTGTAGATATTCATTTTAATGATCGATTAGGAAAATTAAAGATTTCAGATGAAGGTATCAAAAAAAGAGATGAGATTGTTACAGAAAATTTCTTCTCAAAAGGAATTCCCTTATGCGGCGTTTTAGGAGGTGGTTATAATAAAGATTTTAATAAATTAGTTGAGTTACATTCATATTTACATCAATCATCTGCTAAATTATTATAAAAAGATGAGTAAGAAAAACCCAAATCTTTCTGCTGAGCAAAAATTAGTTATGTTTGAGGATGGTACAGAACCACCAGGTTCAAGTGAATTAAACAATGAGAAACGAAAAGGAAGTTATCACTGTGCTAATTGTGGAATTAAATTATTTGAGTCTAAAGCAAAATATGAAAGTGGATCAGGTTGGCCATCTTTCTACGAGTCATTACCTGATGTATTTGAGACAAAAACTGATCACTTAATAGGTTATGCTAGAACAGAGTATCATTGTAAAAATTGTAACGCCCATCATGGACATATATTTGATGATGGACCAGTGCCAACTGGTAAAAGATATTGTAATAATGGCGTTTGTTTAGTTTTTAAGGAAATTGAATAATTAGTTATGAGTAAAATTAAAATAGTATTCTACTTAGTTTTAATTTTTATTGGATATAAAGGATTTGTTGCTTTTAAAAATTTTGAAATTGGTGTTGGTGATAGAGTAGCGCAATTAGAAGAGGCTGCAGATTTTGAGAAAGAAGGTGAAGTCATTGGTTTAATGATGTACCTAGGAGACCCTCCAGAATTAAAAGAGCACTTACTAACTTCAGGTAGATCTAAGTGTTTGGAAATGAAAAAAAATGCAGAAGAAAGTTCTTTTGCATATTATGAATGTGCACGAGTTAATGCAGTACTTGTAGGTAAAAAAATTGTGAGTATCATAGACGAAATTGAGGTTATTAATTGATAATAAAGTATATAACTTTCTTAACAGGAATCATTTGGTCGTATTCAATTATAAAAACTCAGTCAGTATTTAGTAAAAAAGCCGGTTTAATTTTTAAAGTTTTCGTTTCAAAGGTTTCTTGGCTGACATTAATTGCAGCTTGTTATTTTGGATATAAAAATTTTTCAATTCAATATACAATAATTGGTATCGCATGTGGGGTAATACTGGTTCATTTAGGTTTTTATTTTTTGAGAAAATTCCTAATCTCAAAGTTTAGTGAAAAAAATATGTTATTATTTAAATCTTTTTTTGAATACTCTTTAATTATTTGGGTAATTTATTATATATTTTTTTAAAAAAACCTTTTAATTAAGCTTACCAGTAAAGCTATTTACTAATACTACCCCTATAACAATTAAAAATAATCCTAATATTGCCTGCCAAGCAAGTGTTTGTTTAAAAAAAATATACCCAAGTATTGCAATCGTAAATATACCAAGACCACTCCATGTTGCATAAACTATAGCTATTGGCAGTTTATTCACTACAAAAGTAAGCAAATAGAATGCCGTTAAATAAAATATTGCGAGCAAACTTGTTGGAATTACTTTTGTAAAGTTTTGTGAAACAGGTAATAGCATTGTTCCAGCTACTTCACAAAATATTGCACCTATAAGAAAAATATAAGTTTTAAGCACTTTTTAGAATATTATTATTAATCAGATCTTCTTTAATTTCATCTAAAATTGCAGGATCATCAATAGTTGGAGGCATTTTATACTCTACATTGTCTGCAATTTTTCTTATTGTACCTCTTAAAATTTTACCTGATCTTGTTTTTGGGAGACGTTTAATTACTATTGCAACTTTAAATGCAGCAACAGGTCCAATTTTATCTCTGACCATTTGGATACATTCTTTTGATATTGTTTCATTGTTTTTATCAACACCAGCTTTTAACACAATTAATCCTATTGGTAATTGACCTTTTAATTTATCTGCTATTCCTAAAACAGCACATTCTGCAACTGATTGATGTTCAGACAAGACTTCTTCAATTGCTCCGGTAGATAATCGGTGACCAGCTACATTAATAATGTCATCAGTTCTAGACATTATCCAAATATAACCATCATCATCTATGTGGCCTGCATCATAAGTTTGATAATAACCTTTATAATTACTCATATAATTTTCTTCGTATCTTTTATCTGCATTCCAAAGAGTTGGAAAAGTTCCTGGGGGTAGTGGTAGTTTAACAACTATATCTCCCATCTCATTAGGTTTTGCTAAAGTCTGATCTGATTTTATGATCTTAACATCATAACCTGGAACTGCTTTACACGCAGATCCATATTTTGTTTGCATCATTTCAATTCCTGTACAATTTGAACTTATCGCCCAACTTGTTTCAGTCTGCCACCAATGGTCAATTACAGGAACATTCAATAAATTTTCTGCCCATTTAATTGTATCAGGGTCAGCTCTTTCTCCAGCAAGAAACAAACTTTCAAATTTACTTAAATCATATTTTGAGAAAAATTTACCTTCAGGATCTTCTTTCTTAATAGCTCTAAATGCAGTTGGAGCAGTAAATAAAGATTTTACTTTATAGTCAGAAATTATTTTCCAAAAAGCCCCAGCATCAGGTGTGCCAACAGGTTTACCTTCAAACAATACAGTTGTGCATCCTTTAAACAATGGAGCATAAACAATATAAGAGTGACCAACAATCCATCCAATATCACTTGCTGACCACCAAATATCGTCTTCGTCTATGTTGTAAATATTCTTCATTGTCCACTTCAGAGCAACAATATGTCCACCAATATCTCTAACAATGCCTTTTGGTGTTCCAGTAGTCCCTGATGTATAAAGTATATAGGCAAACTCATTCGAATTCATTTCAACACAATCAGCATCTTTTGCATTTGCTAAAGCTTCATCCCAGCTTATCTCCACTGGTGCATTTAATTTTACTTCATGACCAGATCTTTGAAATAAAATCATTTTATTAACCTTATGTTTTGCTTGTTTAATAGCTTCATCCACTAAAGGTTTGTACTCAACTGTTCTTCCAGGTTCAAAACCACACGAGGCAGTTATCAATAATTTAGCTTTACTATCATCAATTCTGCTTGCAAGTTCATTAGAGGCAAATCCCCCAAAGACTACTGAGTGAATGGCTCCAATTCTTGCGCATGCAAGCATTGCAATAACAGCTTCAGGTATCATTGGCATGTATATAATTACTCTGTCGCCTTTACTTGTTCCTTGTTCTTTCAAGGCACCTGCAAATTTTGATACTTTTGATTTTAATTCTTCGTAAGTGAATTTACTTTTGTTACCTGTGATTGGACTGTCGTAAATTAAAGCTGTTTTTTTTCCTTTACCTTGGTCAATATGAAAATCTAGAGCATTATAACATGTATTTGTTACTCCATCTTCGTACCATTTATAAAAAGGTGGGTTTGTTTTATTTAAAATTTTTGAGGGTTTTTTAAACCAAAAGATATCTTCAGCTGCTTTTTGCCAAAAAACTTCAGGATTTTGAATAGACTCATTGTAAATTCTATTAAATTTGTCGGACATATTAATTTGATTCGATAGTTAAATTTCTTGTGGTTTTTAAATCACAAATTGTATTTAATTTTAAAAAATGAGGAAAATCAATGAAAATTAACCAAATTTAAGCCTTCTATAAACTGTTTTTATTTGGTATTTAACCACAACTTTTGCTTAGTGAGAACTAAGCTTAGTTTATATAAACTAAATAAAAACTAACTAAAGATGGAGTTTTTTATGAAAAAACTTAAATTGTTTGCTTTAGCAGCTGTTGCCCTAATCGGGATTACAGGTGTAGCAAACGCAGCTTCTGCTACTATGTTAGCTCAAGATGACTTCGTTGGAATATCTTTTTGGATAATTTCAATGGGTATGTTGGCTGCTACAGCATTTTTCTTTATGGAGAGAAATACTGTTGCTCCTGGCTGGAAAACGTCAGTAACTGTTGCAGGGCTAGTAACTGGTATTGCATTCATCCACTATATGTACATGAGAGAAGTATGGGTGATGACTGGCGATTCACCAACAGTATACAGATATATTGACTGGTTAATTACTGTACCATTACAGATGATAGAGTTTTATTTAATTCTAGTAGCTGTAAGAAAAGCAAATTCTGGAATTTTCTGGAGATTGTTAATTGGTTCATTAGTAATGTTAATCGGTGGATATTTAGGAGAGGCTGGATACATCAACGCTACACTTGGTTTCGTAATCGGTATGGCAGGTTGGGTATACATTCTTTATGAAATATTCTCAGGTGAAGCTGGAAAAGCTGCTGCTAAGAGCGGAAACAAAGCTCTAGTAACTGCGTTCGGTGCAATGAGAATGATTGTAACTGTAGGTTGGGCTATTTACCCATTAGGTTATGTATTTGGTTACCTAACAGGTGGTGTAGATGCAAACTCATTAAACGTAGTTTACAACTTAGCTGACTTTATAAACAAAATTGCATTCGGTCTAGTAATCTGGGCTGCTGCAGTAAGTTCAGCTGGTGCAAGAAGCAGATAATTACTGTTTAAATTAAATTTATAGGGCGAGTATGTTTTTACATACTTGCCCTATTTTTTTTTACGCCTATATATAATTCAATGGCCAAAATTACTTATATAACTGATGACAATAAAAATCACACCATTGAAGTTCAAAATGGACTTACAGTTATGGAAGGTGCTGTTCAAAACGATATTCCAGGTATTGATGCTGATTGTGGAGGAGGCATGGCGTGTGCAACTTGCCATGTTTACGTCAAAGATGAATGGTTTAATAAAATTCCAAAAAAAGAAGACGGCGAAGAAGATATGTTAGATATGGCATTTGAACCAAAAAAAAATAGTAGATTAAGTTGCCAGATAGTAGTTTCAGATGAATTAGATGGTTTGACTGTAAATATTCCGTCCAAACAAGGATAAGATGATCAAGACAGATGCACTTATAATTGGAGCAGGTCCGACAGGTTTATTTACTGCACATCAACTTAAATTAATAGGTTTAAGTTGTGAGATAGTAGATAATTTAGATAAAATTGGTGGACAATGTATTGAGCTCTATCCTGATAAACCGATATATGACATTCCAGCTGTGCCAGAATGCACTGGTGAAGAATTAACTAATAATCTAATTGATCAAATAAAACCTTTTAATATTAAATTTCATTTAGGTGAAAGAGTGGATGAGGTAAAAAAAGAGGCAGATAATTGGAATGTTAAAACAAGTAACGGCACAACATTTCAAACTCCAAATGTAATTATTGCTGGTGGTGTTGGCTCATTTGAACCAAGAAAATTTCCTGTAAAAGAATGTGAAAAATTTGAAAATCAATCGGTATTTTATTCAATAAAAGATAAAAAGATATTTGAAGGTAAAACTGTTAGTATTTTTGGTGGCGGTGATAGTGCTTTAGATTGGGCAGTTGAATTGTCAAAAAATTCAAAAGTAAATCTAATTCATAGAAGAGATAAATTTAGAGGAGCTCAGGCAACTGTAGATAAAGTACATCAGCTAGCAAAAGAGGGAAAAATAAATCTTTTAACCAAATATCAAATGACCGCAATAAAAGGGGAAAATAAATTAGAAAGCATAGATATCAAAAGTGATGATAAAGAATTTAAAACACTTAAAACTGATTATGTGTTAGGTTTTTTTGGTTTAATAATGCAGCTTGGTCCCATAGCTAACTGGGGACTTAACATTGATAAAAAAACTATAGAAGTTGATACAGAAAAATTTGAAACTAACCAAAAAGGTATTTATGCTGTAGGTGATATATGTAGTTATCCTGGAAAATTAAAATTAATTCTTTCAGGTTTTCACGAGGGTGCTTTAGCAGCAAGAGCTTGCTTCAAATTGGCAAGGCCAAATGAGAAATATCGATTTGAATTTACAACTTCATCAAAAACTATCAAAGAGCGTCTTGGTGTGAAAAGTGATTGAACTTTTTTCAGCAAATACTCCTAACGGAAAAAAAATTAGTATTATGCTTGAGGAGATTGGTTACAATTTCAAGGTAACCAAAGTAAATATTGATAAAGGTGAACAGTTTAAAGAAAGTTTTAAAAAAATTAGTCCTTTCAGTAAAATACCAGTTATTATCGATCACAAAAACAATACATCTATTTTTGAATCTGGAGCAATTCTTATTTATTTAGCAGAACAAAGTGGAAAATTTTACGACAAAAAAAATCGAACAATAATAAATCAGTGGCTGATGGCACAGATGGGCTATATTGGACCAATGTTGGGTCAGCATCATCAATTTCATCATTACAACCCTGGTAAAAGTGAATTTGGGGAAGAAAGATATTTTAAAATTTCAAAAAGAATTTATCAAGAACTTGATGACGTTTTGTCAAAGACAAAATTTTTATCAGGAAGTGATTATACAATTGCAGATATTGGAACTTTTCCATGGATTGCACGTCATGAATGGCATGATATAGGTCTTAAAAAATATGAAAATTTAACTAGATGGTATTTAGAAATATCTAAAAGGGAAGCTGTAAAAAAAGGTTTTTCTTTTATGAATAAAGATGAATTACCACCTTTGCCCTAATTAATTCATAGAATTTAGCAATCTAAACAAAGAAGCAAAAATTCCATGCCCTGAAAGCTCAATAGCTATGATTGCAATGATTATTAAGATAAATTTTTTATTCATCTAGTAAATACGAAAACTAACAAGAGTATCCAAAAAAAAGCATAATAAAAATAAATGTATTTTTTTGTAAAGTTATATGTTATTGGGTTATGTACTTTTTTACTTTTTCTTTTTTTTTTAGTCATCAGCGTGAACTTTCTCGTCTTTCTCGTGTTTTTCTTGAGCAGCAATTGTATATTTTGCTACAGGTCTTGCCATTAGTCTTTTTAGCCCAATAGGTTCAGCTGTGTCTAAACAATAACCATATGTATCTTCTCTTATTCTAGCTAAGGCTTTATCTATTTCAGAAATTAACTTTATTTGTCTATTGATTGCTTTCATTTCGACATTTTTATCTGTGTATGAACTTGCTTGGTCCACTATATCTGCTGAAATACTGTTATCATCCATGCTGCCATTATAAAGCGCTTCATTATTAGATTTTACCAATTCTTTTTTCCATTCCTGTAATTTCATTCTGAAAAAAACTTTATGTTTCTCACACATATATTTTTCAGTTTCTTTTGGAATATATGTTTTTGAAATCTTAATAGGCCCCTTATCTACAACCTTTGGCTTTGCTAAAGATTTTACTTTAGATTTAGCTGGCGATTTAACTTTTGATTTTTTCTTTTTTACTTTACTCGCTTTAGGCATATTTAAATTGAATTCGAGGCAGTATATTCAGCAAATTAGGGGTGTCAAGTAAGCTTAATTATTGTAAATAATTAATAATGATTGTTTTAAATAGAAATATTAACAACATTTTTTTTATTTTCGCATTATCTCATTTAATAATTTGGACACTTATTCCAACTCTTACTAATAAGAATCTTCCTTTAGACACCATTGAAGCTTTAGCATGGGGCAGTAACTTAGATTGGGGATTTAATAAGCACCCTCCAATGAGTGCTTTTTTTACAGAAATTTTTTTTAATATTTTTGGTGCACAAGACTGGGTTTACTATTTGTTAAGTCAAATTTTTGTTTTAATTGCTTTTTATTTTGTATTTAAATTTGCACAAGAGATTTTAGGAGACATAAAGCTTAGTCTGTTATCAGTTTTATTAATAGAGTCTATTTATTTTTATAATTTTACCACTCCAGAATTTAATGTAAATGTTTGTCAATTACCCTTTTGGTCATTAGTTATTTATTATTCTTGGAAAATATATGAGTCAAAAGATATAAAGTTTGCTGATTGTTTTTTAGTTGGATTATTTGGAGCTGCGGGTTTTTTATCTAAATATTTGTTTACTTATCTATTAGTTTCGATTGTTTTATTGTTTTTTTATTTAATTTTTATAAAGAGACTAAAAAAATTTGATTTTAAATATTTAATCACAATTGAGATATTTTTAGTTTTATTGGTTCCACATATTATATGGTTATTTAATAATGATTTTATTACAGTTTTATATGGTCTAAAAAGAACTGGAATAAACGAAGCTAGTATATTAAATCATTTTCAATTTCCTCTAATTTTTCTTTTTAAACAAATCGTTACTCTTATTCCATTTTTCTTTCTAATTGGATTATTAATAAAAAAAGTCAAAACTAGAATTAATTTTGATGATAGAAAAATATTATTTTTAATCTTTATAAATATTTTGCCAATTTTTTTGATGTTTTTAACTTCCATAATTACAGGATCAAAAATTAGAACTATGTGGATGACACCATTTTATCTATTTTTTGGAGTTTTTTTCATTTATTTGTTTAGAGCTCAAATTAATTTGAAAAAAATAAATCAATTTTTATACGGTTTTCTTTTCCTATTTTTTCTATCTCCTACGCTATACTCATATGTTTCAATTTCACAAACTGATAAAAGAACTGATTATCCTGGTAGAGTGATAGCTGCTAAAGTCCAAATTATTTGGAGCAAAGATTTTGATAAGGAAATTGAATTTGTAACTGGCGATGAATGGAAGGCAGGAAATCTTTCTTATCATTTAAAATCTAGACCCAAGTGGGAAGGATTTACAAATAATGAAATTTTAGATAAATCTTCACAATTTATTTGTGTAGATGATGTATGTTTGGGAAGATATTAATATTGAATTATGAAAGTAAAAATCCTTGTTCCTGTTTATAATGATTGGCAATCTGTTTACAAGCTACTAGATGAAATAGATAATTTGCAATTAGAAAAAAATTTTGAAATTTCTATCTTAATAGTCAATGATGCATCCAATCATGATCGACCAGAAGAAGAAAAAGTTTTTGAGAATATTCAATCAATTAAAATTTTAAATATGAAAAAAAATCAAGGTCATGCAAGATGTATTGCTACAGGACTTAAGTATATATTTGAAAAAGGGGATTTTGATTATGTAATTCCAATGGATGGGGATGGAGAAGATAGACCTGAAGAAATAAAAGATTTTTTAGAACAAACAAAAAAATCAAATAATCAACCAATAGTTGGTGAAAGAATTAAAAGATCAGAGAACATGATTTTCAAATTATGTTATCAATTTCATAAAATGATTACATTCACTTTTACTGGTAAATCTATTAAATTTGGAAACTTTACTTGTCTGCCTAAGTCAACAGTTGAAAAAATGGTCAATGAAAAGGCAACTTGGAATAGCTTTTCGGGATCTTTAAAAAAAATAGAAGATAAATTATTTTCAATTCCATCAATAAGAGGAACGAGATATTTTGGACCCTCTCAAATGAGTTTTTTCAATTTATTAAAACACTCTCTTTCAATTATTAGTGTGTATAGAAAAACCGTCTTAATTCGGTCAGCTTTTTTTATTATTTTTTACATTTTGCTAATCAAAAGTAATGCCTCAGTTATTACCTCTTTGCCCTTAGTTTTATTGCTAATTATGATTTATTCAATTTCTAGTTTAGCCTTAAGGGAAAATATTGATGAATTTAACAATTGTTTAACAAACATTCGCGATATTGATAACATAAAATAATTTTACACAACTTATCAAATGAAAAAAATTTTATTTTTTGTTTTTTTATCAATTTTTATTTCAAATAATTCTTATAGTGATTTTAAAAAAATAAAAAAAAAGGCAACAATCATTAAGCCAGAAATTATTTTTCCAATTCCAGAAAATTTAGATGGATGCATTACTAGTATGTATGTAAATCAAACAAACAATCCTGTTTTACCACTAGCAAAAGTTGATGCTCCATCAGGATATGGCCTGGATAATAGATTTATGTCTGCTCTAGATAGTTTTGAAAATTTTAAACGTCCATGTAGTGGAGGAAATATTGAAGCTTGTGAGAATGTAAAAAGAGTAATTTTAGATTGGGCAAAATCTGACGCTGCAAAAAGAACAGGACCCTCTAACCATGAAGGCAGACATTGGAATGATACTTTAACGGTCAATCTTTGGATAGCATCACCAATGATGGCAGGATATTCATTTGTTAAACAAGTAATCAATGTCCCCGAAGATGAGGATAAGATAATTAAAGATTGGTTTCAAAAGATAGTAAAGAAAAATAAACATCTTATGTATGACATGAAATACAAAGATGGAACTCAAGCAATTGGTGTTCCAAAGAGAGCACATAATCATGCATTATCATCTGCGATTAGCCATATGCAGCTTGGTATTTTGTTAAGTGATGATAAGCTTTTTAGAAAAGCCTTTTTAAACTATGAAGCGGCAATTAGATATCAAAGAAAAGATGGTAGCTTACCTATTGAAACAAGACGTGGTGGAAGAGCTATGTTTTACCAAGGAAGGGCTATGAACGCATTATCCGTAATAGCAATTATCGCTGAAAACCAAGGCTATAACATTTGGGAATATGATTATAAGGGAAAAAATTTTCACAATCTTGTTAAGTTTTTTATAGATTTTACAGAGACTAATGAAATTGTATTTAAATACGCAAAAGAGATGAAATCGCCAGGACCTGCAAAGAACTATAAGGTTCAAGATCTTGATATTAGATCAAGTAGTAATTGGGGATGGCTCTATGCTTACGTAACTCGATTTCCAGATCATGAGAATGTTCAAAGATTAAAACAATGGTCTACTAACCAAGGTAATCTTAATAATTATCAAAGAAAAATAGTTTTTAACTTTGAAAATATTTCAAAACGAAATTTTGGCACTTCATCATGGACAGTTGTAGAACCAAACTGTCATTTTACTAAATAGCTCTAATTGTTGGCAAACAATAAAAATCAGCTGTATCTATCTTAGAAGAATACTGTCTTCTCATATTCCATTTTTTATGAACACCTGCACTTGCAAGACTTAATGTAGATCTTCCATATCTATAGTTGGTATTGTCAATTGATTGCATTAAACTTTTTATTTTTTCATCTTTTTCAGATGAAAATAGATTTTTTCTACCATCGTCATTACGTAGTCCTGTCAGCATTACACCTGCTTTTTGATAACGATAACCATTCTTGAATATACTTTGTAGTATTGCAACCGCAGTCTTAACAGTTTCAATACTATTGTTTGTTGCAATAGGAAAATCAACTGTTTTTGCATTTGAATAATAGCCAAAGTTTCTTTGAAAAGGACTAGTTCTAACAAAAACTGTAATTGCTTTTGCAACTAAAGACTCTGATCTAATTTTTTCAGATGCATTTAAACAATAGTTCGCAACTGCTTCTTTTAGTTCTTGAAATTTTTCAATTCTTTTTCCAAATGACCTTGAAACAACACAACTTTTTCTTTTAGTTTGTGTGGTCTCTAAATTAATACAAGGTACTCCTCTAAGCTCCATTGCGGTTCTAGAACTTAAAACATTGGAACATTTTTTTATCCAGGTATTAGATTTATTTTTGAGTTGTTTGGCATTATAAATTCCGTTTTTTTGATAAAATTTAGTAAGCTGTTTTCCAACTCCCCACACATCATTAATTTCAACTTTTTCTAAAATTGGGTCCAAATTTTCTATACCAATTAAACTAACAACACCAGATTGTTTTTTCTTTGCAATATGATTTGCAATTTTACTTAAAGTTTTTGTTTTGGCTATTCCAATACTAGTTGGAATGCCTGTCCACTGTAAAACTGTTTCTCTAATATCTCTTCCAACTTTTTCAACTTCAGAGTCTGGAAAATTAGATAAATCTATAAATGCCTCATCAATTGAATATACTTCTATTTCTGTATTAAATCTTTTAAGAGTTCTCATCACTCTTCTAGATAAATCTCCATACAAAGAATAATTTGACGAAAAAACCTCAACTTTATTTTTAACAATAATATCTTTCGCTTTAAAATAAGGTTCACCCATTTTAATTCCTAAAGCTTTTGCTTCGTTAGATCTAGAGATAATACAACCATCATTATTTGATAAAACAACTACAGGTTTTTTTCTTATTTTTGGATTGAATAATCTTTCACATGAAACATAGAAAGAATTACAATCAACTAAGCCTATTTTTTTAGTACGTTGAATGGATGACATAAGTTACAACCCCCCAAATAAAAACATCTTCTTCTTCATTGATTAAAATTCTATTAGAAAAATCTTTAGATCCAGATGTTAGGAATTTTTTATCTCTTTCTTGAACTAAAGTTTTAACTACAAGCTCATCATGAACATTTGCTATAACTGTTGAAAAGTTTTTTGGTTTTAAGCTTTTATCAACAACTAATAAGTCTCCATCATTAATTCCAACATCTACCATGGACTTTCCTTGAACTCTGATAATAAAAGTAGCTGGAACATTTTTGATTAGATGCATGTTTAGATCGATATCTTCCTCGATATAATCAGTAGCAGGTGAGGGAAAACCAGCACCAGCTTTATGTAAATAATAAGGGACAGTTAATTTCATGTTCTTGTTTTGTTCTTTTTTATAGAGCATTTATACAATACATTCAAGAGGTTGTATTTTGAGTCTGTAACTGAATCAAAAGTGAATCAAAACGTGAACATCAAAACTACATTTTGTATGCTTGTGGATAACTTCAACCAAGGATAGTTTAAAATATCAAATGAAAAAACTAATTTGTCATTGTGGAGCTGTTGAAGCAGAAATAAATTTAGACGGAGATTTGGCCAAGGTAATAAAATGTAATTGCTCTATTTGTAAAAGAAAAGGAGCAATCATGTCGATGGTAAAAAATGAGGATTTTAAAATTGTTAAAGGGGAAGATAAATTAAAGCTTTATCAATTTCACTCAAAAGTAGCTAAACATTATTTTTGCTCAGACTGTGGAATTTATACTCATCACAATCCAAGAATTAACCCAGCAATGACAGGATTTAATGTTGGATGCATTGATGAAATAAATACTTTTGATTTAAAAGAAATTCCTGTAAATGATGGTCAAAATCATCCTTTGGATAAAAAATAATTTTCATGCAACAATTTAGCTTATGCTTTGGTAAGGTAAAAAAAGATTGTTTAAAGTTTATTAAGTCTCAAGAAACAAAAGCAGATAAATTCAAACACAAAGAAAAAATGATTAAATCTTTTTTGATTCCATTATGTTTTTGGATTATTAAAAAAGCTGATAAAAAAAGACCATATTTTGTAGGTTTAGCAGGCGGTCAGGGAACTGGCAAAACTACCATAAGTTCACTTATAAAAATAATTCTTACTAAATATTTTAGATTGAAGGTCTTTAGAATTTCTATTGATGATTTTTATAAAACAAGAAAAGAGAGAATAAGCTTATCAAAAAGAGTTCACCCAATGCTTTTGACAAGAGGAGTACCTGGAACACACGATATCAATATGATATTGAGTTTCTTTAAAAATGTTAAAAGTAAGAAATTTAAAAGATTTAAACTTCCAATTTTTAACAAAGCTATTGATGATAGATTTCCAAAAAAACACTGGTATGATTTAAAAGTAAGGCCTGATGTAGTTATTTTTGAAGGTTGGTGTGTTGGAGCAAAATCAGAAAAAAATAACACATTAAAAAAAACAATTAATTCAATGGAAAAAGCAAAAGATCAAAAACAGATTTGGAGAAAGTATGTTAATCAACAATTAAAATTAAAATACAAAAATTTATATTCTCAATTAAATTGTTTAATTTATTTAAGAGCAAAAAATTTTAGTTTGTTACAAAAATGGAGACTAAAACAAGAGCGTAAACTTTGGATTAAAAGTAAAATTAAATCCAACTTAAAAATTATGAGCAGGGGAGATGTTATTAATTTTATGCAAACTTACCAAAGAATTACACAAAATATGTTTAGGCATATGCCTAAATATGCATCAATAATTTTCAATTTAAATACTAACCATCAAATTAAATCTGCGTTATATAAAAGCAAATGAAAAAAATTTTTATAACATTCTTTTGTATTTTGTGTTTAATTTCAAAAGTTAATGCTGAAACATTTACTCAAGCTTTAAAAAAAGCTTATGAAGATAATTCAGAACTTAATGCAGAAAGAGAAAGTATAAATATTTCAGAACAAGAATTAAAAGTTTCTAGAAGTGCTTATCTTCCGACAATTACTTTAAGTGGAACACAAAGTGAGGAAAGTACTGAAAAACTAACTAAGCAGAGTGGAGGTGATGCGAGATTAGATGATGTTGATCCAACAGAACAATCAATTACCATAACACAGACACTCATTGACTTCGGCAGACGAGCAGAACTTGAAAAAAGTAAAATTGGTTTAGATTTATCAAAAGCAAAATTATTAAAAAAAGAACAAGATATTTTATATAAGTCTATTGAAGCTTACACTGGTTTGATAGCTGCCAATGAAAAATTTAAGATCAATCAATCAAATGTAAATTTATTAGATAGACAGGTTGAAACCGACAGAATTAGGTTAGAAAGAGGTCAAATTACTTTATCAGATGTTGCTCAATCAGAATCATCTTTAGCTGAAGCACAGGCAAAATTGATACAGGCAGAAAGTAATCTTCTAATTGGTTTACTAAATTATAAAAACGTTATAGGTGAAATATCAGATCCAGAATTGTTATCTAAATCCTCAATAATTGAAATAGATTTACCTAGTACTCTTGAGGCAGCAATTGAGCTGTCAAAGAAAAATAATCCAGATTTGAAGATATCTGAATTTGAATATCAGCAATCAAAAAAAGACACTTCAAATGCAAAATCAGATTTAGCACCAACTGCTACTCTTTCATTCGATAAATCCAAAACTGAGGATTTAAGTGCAACTTATGATGAAAGAGAAAAAGATGTTTTAAAAGCTACTGTTACTTGGCCATTTTATTCAGGAGGAAAAAATATTGCTACATTCAAGAAAAATCAAAGTTTAGAATTACAAAAAAGTTTATTACTTGATGACATGATTAAAGAAAACCAAACAAACGTTGCTAGTGCATGGTCTAGCTATCAGTCTAATCAAAGTTTATTAAATTCTGTTAGGTCTCAAGTGAACGCTGCTGAAATTGCAAGTGAGGGAATTCTTGCAGAATATAATAGTGGTTCTAACAAAAGGACCACTTTAGAAGTTATACAATCCAATTCCCTTTTGCTTGATGCACAAATTTCATTAGCTGATTCTGAGAGAAATTACATTCTCTCACAATTTAACCTTCTTAAATCTGTTGGATTGTTGAATAGTACTTATTTAAAAATCAAGTAATATAAGGGTTTTTTGAATTATATTAATTAAATCTTGCAAATAAGAACAAAAGTAGTACATAATAATTTCATGATTCGAGTGTTTATAATTAATAAAAAGGAAGCTTTAAATGACAAAGAATAATTTAAAAGTAGTTAAATCTACTAAAGACCAAGAAATGGATATTAAAGAAAAAAACAAAGCATTAGATGCTGCAATTAGCCAGATAACTGACAATTTTGGAAAAGGTTCGGTTATGAAGTTGGGTGAAAAAAGAGCGATGGATATCGAGTCGATATCTACAGGTTCTTTAAGTTTAGATTTACTTTTGGGGATAGGTGGTTTACCTAAAGGAAGAATTGTTGAGGTTTATGGACCAGAGTCATCTGGAAAAACAACATTAGCATTACAAGTAGTTGCTGAAGCTCAAAAGGCGGGTGGAATTTGTGCCTTTGTTGATGCAGAGCATGCTTTAGATCCAGTTTATGCAAAAAAATTAGGAGTAAATACTGAAGAGCTTTTAATCTCTCAGCCAGATGCTGGTGAGCAAGCTCTAGAAATCGCTGATACACTAGTAAAATCAGGGTCTATTTCAGTTATCGTAATTGATTCTGTTGCTGCTTTAACTCCAAAAGCTGAAATTGAAGGTGAGATGGGAGATCATCATGTTGGTCTTCAATCAAGATTAATGAGTCAGGCTTTAAGAAAATTGACTGGTTCAATTTCAAATACAAACACAATGATGATTTTCATTAATCAAATTAGAATGAAAATTGGAGTTATGTTTGGAAGTCCTGAAACAACATCAGGTGGAAATGCTCTTAAGTTTTATTCATCAGTAAGAATGGACATTAGAAGAATTGGTGCCATCAAAGATAAAGATGAAATTATTGGAAATACTACAAGAGTAAAAGTAGTTAAAAATAAAGTTGCACCACCATTCAAAGTTGTTGAGTTTGATTTAATGTATGGAAGAGGAATAAGCAAAATGGGTGAGTTAGTCGACCTAGGTTCTAAAGCTGATATTATTGAAAAATCAGGCGCATGGTATGCTTATAAAGGTGAGAAGATTGGACAAGGTAGGGAAAACGCAAAAACTTATCTTGCACAAAATCCTAAAGTTGCTGCAGAAATAGAAATGGCAATTAGAGAAAAAGCCGGTGTGATTTCGAAGAAAATTGAGGGAAATCCATTAAGTCCTGAAAAAATTGAAAAAGAGAAGAAAGTAGCTGAAAAAGAAGAGGCTGCAAAAGAAACTACACCCTCAAAAAAGAACTAAAATTAAAGGTCATCTTTAAATTATAAAAGGCGCTTGTTATAAGCGCCTTTGCCCCTTACCACTATCTAGACATAGAATGAAAAAGCTGTATTTTAAAAATATGGCTCAAAAAACACTAAATCAAATTAGAGAAACATTCTTAAAATATTTTGAGAAAAATGATCACAAGATTATTGAGTCAAGCAATTTGGTTCCAAATAATGATCCTACATTGATGTTTGCCAATTCTGGAATGGTGCAGTTTAAGAATGTATTTACTGGTTTAGAAAAAAGAAATTATCAAAGAGCAACCACTTCACAAAAATGTGTGAGGGCAGGCGGAAAACATAATGATTTAGAAAATGTAGGTTATACGCCAAGGCACCATACATTTTTTGAGATGCTAGGAAATTTTTCTTTTGGTGATTATTTCAAAGAGAAAGCTATCCATTATGCATGGGATTTAATTACTAAAGACTTTGGTTTAGATAAAAATAGACTTTATGTAACAGTTTTTCATGAGGATGATGAGGCCTTCAATTATTGGAAGAAAATAGCAGGATTTAATGATGATCGAATTATAAGAATTGCAACTTCAGATAATTTTTGGTCTATGGGTGAGACAGGACCATGTGGTCCATGTTCTGAAATATTTTATGATCATGGAGATCATTTAAAAGGTGGTTTACCTGGAAGTAAGGACGAAGATGGTGATCGATTTATTGAAATTTGGAACTTGGTTTTTATGCAATATGAACAAATTTCTAAAGAAAAAAGAATTAATTTACCAAAACCATCGGTGGATACAGGGATGGGATTGGAGAGAATTGCAGCTTTACTTCAAGGTACACATGATAATTATGAAACTGATCATTTTAAAAAACTAATTCAGTCAACATCAGATATTGTTAAGAAAAAGCCAGATCAAAATAATCTTTCAAGTTTTAGAGTTATTGCAGATCATTTAAGGGCAAGCTCATTCTTAATAGCCGAGGGAGTTTTACCATCCAATGAAGGTAGGGGTTATGTTCTAAGAAGAATTATGAGAAGAGGAATGAGACATTCACATTTGTTAGGATCTAAAAATCCTGTTTTTTATAATTTATTTGAAACATTAAAAAATGAAATGTCAGGAAACTATCCTGAACTAAAAAGAGCTGAGTCATTGATTAAAGAAACTCTTAAAATGGAAGAAGAAAAATTTCTAACTCTTTTAGATAGAGGAATTAAAATATTAAATGATGAAATGACTAAAATAGATAAAATTCTCCCTGGTGATGTCGCTTTTAAATTATACGACACTTATGGATTTCCACTGGATCTTACTGAAGATATTTTAAGAAATAAATCTTTATCTATTGATACAAAAAAATTTCAATCATTGATGCAAGAAAGTAGAGAGCTTGCCAAAAAAAATTGGAAAGGGTCAGGAGATGCTGCGGTAGAGGATGTTTGGTTTGGTATAAAAGATAAACTAGGAGCTACAGAATTTTTAGGCTATGAAACAAATCAGGCTGAGGGTGTCATCTTATCATTGTTAAAAGACAATAAAGAAGTTAAAGATTTGAAATCTAATGATGAAGGAATGATAATAACTAATCAAACACCTTTTTACGGTGAGTCAGGTGGACAAGTTGGAGATACTGGAGAAATTATTTCTGGAGATTTCAGATTTGAAGTAACAGATGTTCAAAAGAAATTGGGAGATCTTTTTGTTCACTATGGAAAAGTAATAAGTGGATCCATAAAAATAAATGATAGCGTTGAGATGAAAATCAATGAAATAAGAAGAAATGATACCAGAGCTTATCATTCTGCAACTCATCTATTACATGAATCTTTGAGAAGAGTTTTAGGCACACATGTTACTCAAAAAGGATCACTGGTTGAACCAAGTCGATTAAGGTTTGATTTTAGTCACATGAAACCAATTTCAAATGACGAAATTAATAAAATTGAACAATTTGTAAATTCAATGGTTTCTAAAAAAACAGATGTAAGAACTCGATTAATGACACCTGATGAAGCTGTAGAAAATGGTGCTTTGGCTTTATTTGGAGAAAAATACGGCGAAGAAGTTAGAGTTCTTTCAATGGGAGATGATAACGGTAAATATTTTTCTACTGAACTTTGTGGTGGTACACACGTTAAAAATACTGGTGATATTGGTCAATTTAAAATAACTAGTCAATCCTCAATAGCAGCAGGAATTAGAAGAATAGAGGCTTTAAGAGATAAACAATTAGAAGATTATTTAAACAAAAAGGAGAAATTACTTCACCAATCTTCTGAAAAAAATGATGAGCTTATCAAAGATCTTTCTAAACAGATAATAAGTTTAGGGGGTAAACCAAATGTTGATCAATCAGATCAAAAATTATTAATAAAAAATTTAACTAAGCAACTAGAAACTTTAACTGTTAAATCAATATTAAATGATAAGAAAAAAAATATAATTAAAGATGAAAACATCAAAGGTATAAAAATCAGATTTCAAAACGTTGAAGGTCTTCCTCCAAAAGAATTAAGAAAACTTGTGGATGATGGAAAAAAAGAATTAAATGAAGGTATTATTGTGGTGTTTGCTAGCAAAGATGAAAAAGTAGGAGTAGCCGTTGGGGTTACAAATCAACTAACAGAAAAGTTTGATGCTGTTAAATTTGTAAAGGTAAGTTCTGAAATTATAGGTGGCCAAGGTGGAGGAGGAAGAAAAGACTTTGCACAAGCTGGAGGTCAAGATAAGAATAAGATTAATGAGGCCTTTAAAAAAATAAAGTCGTTAATTTAATTTCTTCTTTAATTTTTGATCAATTACATCTAAAAATTGATTAGTTGTAAGATATTTGCTTGAGGGTCCGACTAATATTGCAAGGTCTTTAGTCATAAATCCACCCTCTACACATTCAATACAAACTTGTTCAATAGTATTTGCGAATTCAATTAATTCATTATTGTTATCTAATTTTCCTCTATGAGCCAAACCCCTTGTCCATGCAAAAATTGAAGCTATGGGATTAGTAGAAGTTTCTTTGCCCTGTTGATGCATTCTATAATGCCTTGTTACTGTTCCATGAGCTGCCTCAGCTTCCATAATTTTTCCATCAGGGGTTAATAATGTGCTTGTCATCAGGCCTAATGAGCCATAACCCTGAGCCATTGTATCAGATTGTACATCACCATCATAATTTTTACAGGCCCAAATATATTTACCACTCCATTTCATTGCACACGCTACCATGTCATCAATCAATCTATGTTCATAAGTAATTTTCAATTCCTCAAATTTTTTCTTAAATTCTTTATTAAATACCTCCTCAAAGATGTCCTTAAATCTTCCATCATACTTTTTTAATATGGTATTTTTTGTAGAAAGATAAACTGGCCACTTTTTAATTAATCCATAGCTAAAACAAGATCTTGCAAAATCCTCAATTGATTTATCTAAGTTATACATAGAAAGTGCTACACCCGGACCTGTAAAATTAAAAACTTCATATTTTATTTCTTTATTGCCATCTTCAGATGTCCACTTAACTTCCATTTTTCCTTTTCCAGGAACCTTAAAGTCAGTTGCTCTATATTGATCTCCAAAAGCATGTCTTCCTATAACAACAGGATCAGACCATGATGGAACAAGTTTTGGAATGTTTGAACAAATAATTGGTTCTCTAAAGACTGTTCCTCCAATAATATTTCTTATTGTACCATTAGGAGATCGCCACATTTTTTTTAGTTTAAATTCTTCAACTCTTGCTTCATCTGGAGTGATCGTTGCACATTTAATACCAACTCCAACTTTTTTAATTGCATTTGCTGCATCTATTGTAATTTGATCGTCTGTATTATCCCTACTTTTCATCCCAAGATCATAATACTCAATACCTAAATCAAGATAAGGAAGGATTAATTTATTTTTTATAAATTCCCAGATTATCCTGGTCATTTCATCACCATCTAACTCTACGACTGGGTTTTTTACGTTAATTTTGCTCACTTTTATTTATTATCTTAATAATTGAATTTCGCGATTTTATATACATATTAATGAAAAATTATCAAATAGAAGAATATGTTTAACAAGATATTTCCAAAAATTCACGCAGAAGGTTATAAATTTTTAGTAATTGCAGGAATTATAACAATTGTATTTTACATTTTTAGTAATTTCTTGGCTTTAATTGGATTGCTATTAACTGTTTGGGTTTATTATTTTTTTAGGGATCCAGATAGAGTAATAATTAACGATGACAATTTTCTCGTGAGCCCAGCTGATGGAGAAATTATTAAGGTAGAGGAAGTCGATGGACCAAAGGAACTAGGTTTAGAAAATAAAAGATTTAAAAAAATAAGTGTCTTTATGAATGTTTTTGATTGCCATGTTAATAGAACGCCTTGTAGTGGAAAAATTGAGGAAATTTTATATAAGCCTGGAAAGTTCTTAAATGCATCACTAGATAAAGCTAGCGAAGATAATGAGAGAAATTATTACAAAATCAAAGATTCTCAAAATAATGATATTGTTGTAGTACAAATTGCAGGTTTGATTGCTAGAAGAATTGTTTGTGAGTCTGATAAAGCTCAAGATTTAAAGCAAGGTGACAGGATAGGGATGATTAGATTTGGAAGTAGAGCAGATTTATACTACGAAAACTATGAACCTTTAGTAAAAGTAGGTCAAACAGCAATTGCTGGTGAAACTTTATTAGCTAAAAAATAATGGAACCACAAAAAAAAAATTTTAAAATCGTATCTGACAAAAAGACTGCAAGAGTAATTTTACCTAACATGCTAACTCTTATTGGTGTATGTATTGGTTTAACTTCAATAAGATTTGCCTTAGATGGAAGATTTGAATTAGCAATCATTGCAATTATGTTTGCTGCAATAATTGATGGACTAGATGGCAGGATAGCAAGATTAATCAAAGGTACCTCAAAGGTTGGTAAAGAATTAGATTCTTTGACAGACATGATTAGCTTTGGAGTTGCTCCAGCATTTATAATGTTTTTTTGGAAACTCAATACACTTGGAAGATTTGGATGGTTGTTATGTTTAATTTATGTTATTTGCGTTGCACTAAGACTAGCTAGATTTAATGTTAATTCTGGTCAAGAGCCTTCATGGAAAGATAATTTTTTTGAGGGAGTACCTTCACCAGCAGGTGGTATTTTAGTTTTGACACCTTTAATAATAAGTTTAAGTGGTTTCGATTTTTTTGAACTAAACTATAATATAATAGTTCCAACCTTTTTTATTTTAACGTCTTTATTACTCATAAGTAAATTTCCAACGTATTCATTTAAAAAAATTATAATTCCTAGAAGAACAACTATTTTTCTATTATTTGGAATAGTATTATTTTTTGGTCTTTTATTGATTTATACATTCAATGTTATTGCAATTAGTACTATTATTTATCTATTATTATTACCCATAAGCTTTTTTCATTTTCAAAAAATAAAAAAACAACATGAAAATGACAGAATTCAAGATGAAGATGATCTTGAAGATATTCTTTAATGAAAAAAAATGTAATTGTATCCTTAGCAGACGCAAATTATTTTCCGTTATTAGAGGAACTGATTGATTCTATTAAGAGATTTCAGGAAAGTGAAAATATCGCGATTTGTATCTTAGATGCAGGATTAAATGACAACCAAAAAAAAATATTAGCAAATAAAGTTGATGAAATAAAATCTGCAGAATGGGATATTAAGGTTCCAAATCATAAAATTAATGGTAAAGAGTGGTTAAAAAGTCAAGTCTCAAGAGCTTTTTTGCCAAAGTATTTTCCTAATTATGAAAAATATTTATGGATAGATTGTGATGCATGGGTAAATGATTGGCAATCGGTAGATTTGTATTTTAGAGCATGTGATAATGGAAAGTTAGGTATTACACAAACTTTAGGACCTGGATATAAGATTACTTCAAAAGTAAATTGGTTATTTGGAAAGCTTGCAATAATTAAATCACAAAATTTTAAACACGCAATAAAATCAAAAATTCCATATGATAAAGCTAGGAAATTAGCTTTTGCTCCACACATTAATATTGGAGTTTTTTCATTAGAAAAAAACTCCATAGGATGGGAAAGTTGGCAAAATAATCTTCAAAAAACTTTACAAGCTGGAAATATATTTGGCTCAGAAGGACTAGCGATTAATATGTCAGTGTATATAGATGATTTAGAAACTGAATTTCTACCTTTAAATTGTAATTGGATTACAAGTAACTTACTTCCGAAATATGATGAAAAAAACAATACCTTTGTAGAACCATATCTACCCAACAATAAAATTGGAATTTTACACCTCGCGGCAGGAATTTGGAAAAATGGAATAGACATGAGATTAGATAAAAGTATTGAAATAGAAATTAAAACTTTAACTGATAGAAAAGTTTTTAAAAGTCTCAGATATAAAAATTAATTGAAAAAAAATAGAATTTCAAAAAATTGGATTAATAAACAAAAGAGAGATATTTATGTCCGTCAATCTAAAGTTGATGGTTATCGGGCAAGGTCTGCATATAAATTAATAGAAATTGATAAAAAATTTAAAATTTTTAAAAACAAAATGACAATTTTAGATATAGGTGCAGCTCCAGGAAGCTGGTCTCAATATGTTAGTAAAATTGTTACTAATGGTAAGATTATTTCAGTTGATTTGAAGAAAATGGAAAAAATAAATAATACAATTCAAATAATTGGAGATTTTACAAATCCAATAATCCAGGATCAAATTAAGAACAAATTAACAAGTAAAGCTGAAGTTGTCATGTCTGATATGGCAGTTAATACAACAGGAGTTAAAAATTTAGACTCCATTCAAACAGGTGAGTTGTGTAAAGAAGCAATGATATTTTCAAAAGATGTAATATCTCCTGATGGTTTTTTTATATCAAAGATATTTATGGGAAGTTCCTTCAATGAAATTGTCGCACTTGGGAAAAAAATTTTTAAAGAAGTAAAGGTTTTTAAACCTCAATCAAGTAGGAAAGAGTCAAAGGAAAGCTTTATAGTTTGTAAAAATTTAAGATAGTATCTTTTAAATTTTAAGGAATCATATATAAATGATTATGGTTCCTATAAAAGAAGCACTTACCTTTGATGATGTTACACTTACACCAAAATATTCGGAAATTTTACCATCTGAAGTTGACACTAGTATAAAATTAACAAAATTTTTAAAATTAAAAATTCCATTACTTTCATCAGCAATGGACACTGTAACAGAAAGTAAAATGGCAATTGCAATAGGTACAGCTGGCGGTTTAGGTGTCATTCATAGAAATTTAGATATAAAAAAACAAGTTTTGGAAATTAAGAAAGTTAAAAAACAAAAATTACCAGTAGGAGCCGCAGTAGGCGCTGGCCCAAATGAATTTAAAAGGGCTTTAGCTATTTTGAAAGAAAATGTTGATATGATAGTAGTTGATACCGCTCATGGACATACAAAAAAAGTATCTGAAATAATTCGCTTGATAAAAAAAAATAAAAGTAAAAAAACAGCCTTGTGTGCAGGTAATATTGCGACTGCTGAGGCTGCTAAATTTTTAAATAAACTTGGTGTTGATATAATTAAAGTTGGAATAGGACCAGGCTCAATTTGTACAACCAGATTAGTTGCCGGTATTGGTGTACCTCAATTAAGTGCCATTTTGGAAGTGAGAAATGGAATAAAAAATAAAAATTTGAAAATAATATCTGATGGGGGAATTAAATATTCTGGAGATTTAGCGAAAGCTTTTGCAGCAGGTGCAGATGCAGTGATGATTGGATCGTTGTTTTCTGGGACGGATGAAACTCCAGGTAAGTTGATAAAGAAAAATGGAAAATTATATAAAAGCTTTAGAGGAATGGGCTCAGTTGGAGCAATGAACAAAGGTTCAGCAGATAGATATTTTCAATCAAAACAAAAAGATGCATCGAAATATGTTCCAGAGGGTGTAGAAGGACTTGCTAAGTATAAAGGAAAAGTTGCAAATATTATTTTTAAATTAGTTGGAGGATTAAGATCTTCTATGGGTTATCTTGGGTCGAAACAAATAAAATTTTTAAGAGATAAACCAAAATTTGTTAAAATTACTAAAGCTGGATTCTATGAGAGCATGGTTCATAATGTTGATATTGTTAAAAATGATAATAAATACTGATGACTAGTATATTTAAAAACTTATTATTTTTTTTCTTTTTAATTAATTTTTTTAATACAGCCTATTGTAGTGAGTATTTTAAAAAGGGTGTTGAGTTGTTTAATAATAAAAAGTATGAAGATGCAAAATTTATGTTTGAAAGAAGTATAGTTTTTGATCCAAAAAATTCTAATTCGTATTTATATCTTGCTAAAATTTACAACCACCAAGACGATAAAAGACAAGAAGAAAAAAATTTAGATACAACATTATTAATTGAACCCAAAAATGAAGAAGCTGTATTAATGCTAATGAAAATTGGTTTAGAAAAATCAAATTATTCAAAAGTCAAAGACTTATCAAAAACTTTTACAAAAATTTGTAAAAATTTATGTGATCAAAATAAAAAAATTCTAGAGTCTCTTACAAATATTGAACCTAAAAATGAGTCTTGATAGGAGTTTAGATAAAATCTTAATAATAGATTTTGGATCACAATTTACTCAATTAATTGCAAGAAGGATAAGAGAACTTGGTGTATTTTCAGCGATTGTCAGTCACAAAAAAATTAAAGTCAAAGATATTAATAATTCAATTAAAGGAATTATTTTATCAGGAGGTCCGCTTAATGTTTATGAAATAAATAAATATTCTTTTGATAAAAAGATACTAGAAAAAGGACTTCCTGTATTGGGTATTTGCTTTGGACATCAAATAATTTCAAAAATAAATGGTGGAAAGGTCAAACAATCTAAACATAGAGAGTTTGGATTAGCAAACATATTTAAAAGAAACAGTAGTCTTTTAACCAAAAACTTTTTTTCTGGTAAAAAATTTACTAAAGTTTGGATGAGTCATGCTGATCAAGTTTCAAAATTACCAAAAAAATTTAATGTAGTTGCTTCAAGTCAAAATTCAAAATTTGCAATAGTTGAAAATACATTTAAAAGATTTTACGGTGTACAATTCCATCCCGAAGTGACTCATACAGAAAAAGGTAAAATAATAATTAAAAATTTTCTTTTTCTAATATGCAAAATCAAGAAGAATTGGACTGTAAAAAATCAAAAAATAAACTTAATAAAAGAAGTTAGAGCTCAAGTGAATAATAATAAAGTAATTTGTGCATTATCTGGTGGAGTTGATAGTAGTGTAGTTGCTCAGTTGTTAAATAAAGCTATCGGAAAAAAATTATATTGTATTTTTGTCAATACTGGTCTTCTTAGAAAAGATGAGGAAAAACAAGTCGTAAAAACTTTCAAGAAGAAATTAAAAATCAATTTAATTTATGTAAATGCTGAAAAAGAATTTTTAGAAAAATTAAGAAATATTTCAGATCCTGAAAAAAAAAGAAAAATAATAGGAAATATGTTTATCAAAATTTTTGAGCGTTATTCAAAAAAGATTAAAGATGTAAGATTTTTAGCCCAAGGAACTCTTTACCCAGATTTGATTGAAAGCAAATCTGTAACAGGTAGTCAAACCTCAAAGATTAAATCACATCACAATGTGGGTGGATTACCAAAAAAAATGAAATTAAAATTAGTTGAACCTCTCAAATTTTTGTTTAAGGATGAGGTAAGAAAATTAGGAATTGAGTTAAATTTAAGTAAAGAAATCATTTCTAGACACCCTTTTCCAGGACCAGGTTTAGCAATTAGAATGCCGGGAATCATAAATAAAGAAAAGATAAATATTTTAAAAGAGGCAGATTATTATTTTATAAAGGCCCTTAAAGAGCATAATCTTTACGATAAAATCTGGCAAGCCTATGCTGCTTTACTACCAGTTAAAACTGTGGGGGTAATGGGTGATAACAGAACATATGAGTATTTATGTTTATTGCGAGCTATTACCTCAGAAGATGGTATGACTGCCGATTTTTATGATTTTAAGAAAACTTTTATTCAAATGATTTCTAACAAAATTGTAAATAGCATTAGAGGCATAAATAGAGTAGTTTATGATGTTACATCAAAGCCGCCAAGTACAATTGAGCTTGAGTAAAATTATAAATAATGAAAAAATTTAAAAAAATTCTTGCCAAAAAGAATAGATCTAAAATTATTTGTCTTACTGCTTATTCAAAGAATATTGCTGAAGAGGTTGATAAGTATGCTGACATAGTTCTGGTAGGTGATTCTTTAGGATCAGTTTTGTACAATTATTCTAGCACAAGAAAAGTTACTTTAACTGAAATGATCAATCATTCAAAAAGTGTACGGCTAGGAGTAAAAAAAAGTTTAATGGTAGTTGATATGCCGTATAAAACTTATGATACAAATGTCTCTGCATTAAAAAATGCTAAAAAAATTATCAAAGAAACTAAATGTGATGCTGTAAAATTAGAAGGTGGAAAAAAAATTATTAAACAAGTGAAGTTTTTAATGAAAAATAAAATTCCTGTTATGGGTCATCTTGGTCTATTACCTCAATCTACTAAAGGAAAATTTAAATCAAAAGGTAAATCCTCTAGAGAAATAAAACAATTAATTAGTGACGCATTGTCTCTTCAAAGAGAGGGAGTTTTTGCTATTGTTTTAGAATGTGTAAAATCATCAGTAGCTAAACAAATAACTCAAAAATTAAATATACCAACAATTGGAATTGGCTCATCAGTATTTTGCGACGGTCAAGTTTTAGTGACAGATGATCTGCTTGGATTAAATCAAACAAAAATAAGATTTGTTAAAAGATTTTTAAATTTAAAGAAACATATTAATATAGGTTTGAGAAAATTTTCCTCAGAAGTAAAATCAAAAAAATATCCTTCAAAAAAACACTCTTATTAAAAATATTTTTTAAATTGTTGATTAATTGATAGAATCTCTAGATCTACCAAACCTCCAATTACTAATTGAAGTGCGACCAATAAAATAAAAACTAAACCAACATATGCAATCCATAAATGTCTTTGAATATAATTTGCAAGATATGTTGCTAATGCTCCTGTTAAAATGACAGAAAGAATAAGTCCAAAAATCATAAAACCAAAATTTCCTTTTGAAGCTCCAACAACACCAATTACATTATCAAAACTAATCATTATGTCCGCAAATAAAACCTTGTAAACACTTTGAATAAACGATGGTTCTTTTGATTTTTTAGTAGGAGATTTAATTTTTTTAATTTCAAATAAATCTTTTCTCAAATCGTTTACTATCCAAATTAAAAGTAGACCTCCTAAAATTTTAATAAAATAAAATTTAAATAGATAAGTTGCAAATAATGCAAAAATAATTTTAAAAATTAAGGCTCCAGAAACACCCCATAAAATTATTTGTTTTTTATTTTTTGGAACGAAGTTAGCTGAAATTACTCCAATAATTATTGCATTATCTGCTGTTAAGATAATAGTGATAAAAATAATTTGTGCTAATATAAGTGCTTCTTGTAACAAAATAAGATAGTTATAATCTAAAACAGCAATAATTCAATTAAAAGTAGTATTATTTTTTTATTGATAATTATTTTAATCCATAATGAAATGCTTTTAAAAAAAATGGAGGACAAATGAAATTTATAAAATATTTATCAGTTATTTTAGTTTCATCAATTTTGTCGATTAATCTTGCTTTAGCAGAAAAATGGGACATGGCACTAGCTTATGGTGCTGGTAACTTTCACTCTGCAAATGCAGCTGAATTTGCAAAAAATGTAACTGAAAAAAGTGGTGGAAAGTTAACAATTGTTACTCATCCTGGAGGATCATTATTTAAGGGTGGAGAGATCTTCAGAGCAGTAAGAACAGGTCAAGCTCAGATAGGTGAGAGATTTATGTCAGCTCTAGGCAAAGAGGACCCGTTACTTGAGGTAGACTCACAACCATTCTTAGCAACATCATACTCTGATGCTATGAAATTATATAAGGCTTCAAAAGCGGAAATTATAAAAGGATTAGACGAAAAAGGTTTAGTATTTTTATATGCAGTACCTTGGCCTGCTCAAGGACTATATAGTAAAAAAGAAATTAATTCTGTGAATGATCTAAAAGGATTAAAATTTAGAGCTTACAATTCTGCAACAATAAGAATTGCAGAATTAACTGGAATGGCTCCAACAAAAATAGAAGCTGCTGAAATAAGTCAGGCATTTTCTACAGGAGCTGTTGAAAGTATGATCACATCACCTACTACAGGAAAAAATTCTAAAATTTGGGAAAATGGTGTGAAATATTTCTATGATATTGCAGCTTGGTTTCCAAAAAATATGATTATTGTTAATAAAGACGCTTGGAATAAATTAGATAAGGCAACTCAAGATTTAGTTATGAATCAGGCAGCTTTAGCTGAGCGAAAAGGTTGGCAATTATCTAAACAAGGAAATGTAGGGGATAAAAAAGCTTTAGCTGATGCAGGAATGGTAGTTGGTAAAGTGAACGCACCTTTACAAGCTCATTTTGAAAAAGTAGGAGAGACGATGGCAAAAGAATGGTCTCAAAAAGCTGGATCAAGAGGAGCTGCTGTATTATCAGCTTATAAATAAATTCGATCTTTAAATTAAGGCCACTAAATTTTTAGTGGCCTTAAATCATTATGTTTAAATCATTAGATAGAAACTTAAATAAACTGTATAAATTTTCAGGATATGTTGCTGCGATATTTTTAATTTTTGTAGCTGTTTTTATATTAATAGGTATTTCATCAAGAATTTTTGGCTTTTATATAAGGGGACTTGCTGAATATTCTGGTTATTGCATGGCTGCAGCATCTTTTTTTGCCTTAGCTTATACATTTGTTGAGGGAGGACATATTAGGATTACTCTTTTTTTAGAAAAGTTGTCAGGATTAAAAAAAAAGATAATTGAAACTTGGTGTCTAAGTATTGCAAGTTTTTTTTCAGGATATCTCGCATTTTATTTTATTAAAATGTTAATAATTTCTTACAAATTTCAAGAACGTAGTGAGGGAGCAGATGAGATTTTGATTTGGATACCACAGACTAGTGTTGCTATTGGATCAACAATATTTTTTATAAGTGTTTTTCATCACTTTATCTTAATTATTAAAAAACCGAATGACTGAAATATTTTTAACAACTTTTTTTATCAGCGTTTTATTATTTTTTTTAGGATCTGGAATTTGGGTTGCTTTAAGCATGATAGGAGTTTCAGCTATTGGAATGATGTTGTTTACCTCAAGGCCTGTTGGTGATGCAATGGCCACAACAATTTGGGGCACTTCATCTTCCTGGACCCTAACAGCACTACCTTTGTTTGTTTGGATGGGTGAGATTTTATTTAGAACTAAACTTTCTGAAAATTTATTTAAGGGCTTATCACCATGGATGCAAAGATTACCAGGGGGTTTGATACATGTTAATGTTGTTGGTTGTGCTCTATTTGCAGCAATATCAGGGTCTTCAGCAGCTACAGTAGCAACTGTTGGAAAAATGTCTATTCCAGAGTTAAGAAAAAGAAATTACCCAGAAAAAATTTTACTTGGTAGTTTAGCTGGTTCTGGAACATTAGGTTTGCTTATTCCACCATCAATTATATTAATTATTTATGGGGTAGCTGTTCAAGAGTCTATAGCAAAATTATTTATTGCTGGAATTATACCTGGAATAATGATTGCTCTGATATTCATGTCTTATGTAATTATTTGGTCATTAATCAATAAAAAGTCGATGCCAAAAATTATTGAAAAGTACTCATTTTTAGAAAAGATAAAAAGATCAAAACAACTTTTACCAGTGATTATTTTGATATCTGCTGTTATCGGATCTATATATACTGGTATTGCAACAGCTACAGAAGCAGCATCTCTAGGAGTTGTTGGAGCATTAGTATTGTCTTATTTTCAAAAAAGTTTGACTTTAAAGACATTTAAATCCTCTTTACTTGGAGCAACTAAAACTTCTTGTATGATTGCATTTATTTTAGCTGGATCAACATTTTTATCTCTAGCAATGGGGTTTACAGGGTTACCCAGAAATTTAGCCCTGTGGATACAAAATATGGAATTATCTCCTTATGTTTTAATTTTTGTTCTAATGATCTTTTATATAATATTAGGAATGTTTCTTGATGGTATTTCGGCTGTAGTTTTAACAATGGCAATAATTGAACCAATGATTAGACAAGCTGGCTTTGATATGATTTGGTTTGGTATTTTTTTAGTAATCGTTGTTGAAATGGCTCAAATTACTCCACCTGTAGGTTTTAATTTGTTCGTGCTTCAAGGAATGGCAAAAAAAGATATGGGATATATTGCAAGAAGTGCATTTCCATTATTCTTATTAATGGTCTTAGCAGTTATATTAGTTGTAATTTTTCCTGAGATAGCTTTATGGATGCCAGAGCAAATGATTAAAAATTTAAATTAATATTTTGATTTTTCTCCAGCTATAACTGCTTTAAGCTGATCGTATTCTTCACAGTTACAATCTTTTAAAACTTCAAGTCTTTCAACAGCAAGGTTATGTCTTTTTGTAGCTACATACAATTCACCAAGATACTCATTAATACCTTTATGTTTTGGATCTAAAGCTAAACCTTGAAGATAATACTTCTCACCATTTTCGAAGTCACCCAATTTTCTAGTCGTGAAGCCTAAATAGTTTAAAGTATCAGGCTTATTAGGTTTTTTTTCATTAGATTTGATTAAAAGTTTTTGTGCTTTTGCATAACTTTGTTTTGCTTTTTCTAGCTTTCCTTTTTTTTCATGTTTCTTAGCACTCTTTATGTGGATAACAGCTTTTTCATAGTTTGTTTTTGTTGCAGATGATCCACCATCTCCTCCAGATGATCCTGCTGAGAAAACATTTGTGGTGATAAAAGATAATATAGATAATGCTAAGATAATTTTTTTCATATTAAATAAATTTTGTTAATTTGTTTAAAGTCTTAAGTTCACAATCATTTTCTACCAAATTATCTCTTATCGATTTAGCAGTTGCTAATGAACTCAAGTTATCTCCATGTATACAAACAGAATCAATTTCACAAGGGATTTGCTTCCCACTGTGACAATTAAGCGACTGAGTTTTAACCATTTTTAAGACATGTTTTTTTGCCTGTTCAGGGTCTGTTATTAAAGCATGTGATTTTTTTCTAGATACAAGGTTGCCATCATCTTCATAATTTCTGTCAGCGAATATCTCACACGCAATCTTCATATCTAATTTTTTTGCTGCTTCTTGCATCTTTGATCCAGTTGGGACTAGGTAAATTAAGTCTTTATTAATCTCTTGAATAGTTTTTGCTAATATTGTTGCTAATTCAATATCCTCGCATGCCATATTATTTAATGCTCCGTGAGGTTTTATATGAGAGACATCTTCTCCATGAGATGTAGCAATATTTTGTAAAATTTCATATTGATCAATGATAAGTTTTTTTATTTCTTTTTCAGATAAATTCATTCTTTCTCTTCCAAAATTTTCTGGATCATTAAAAGATGGGTGTGCACCAATACTCACACCATTTTTTTTTGAAATCTCTACTACATTATTCATTGTTTCTTCGTCACCAGCATGATAACCACATGCTACATTAGCTGAATTGACAATTTTTAATAAATCTGAATCATATTTATTGGAATGGTGTTTTGATTTTTCACCTAAATCACAGTTTATATTAATTTCCATACGCATAATTTGTAAGTATAACATGGCATGATAAAAAATATATCAAATCTTGGTGACGCAGCTTTATATTGTGATTTTGGAAGTGAAGTAAATAAAGAAATAAATAGTAAAGTAATACGATATTTTAAAAGTATTCAAAAAGAAAATATTGATGGGATAAATAATTTAACTCCCTCATATAATAAATTAATTATTTCATTCGACCTTCGAAAAAAAAATTTTAAAACTATAAAAAGAATAATTGAAAATTTGAGTGTTATCAATGACGATAAATTGGAAAGTAATAAGATTCAAATACCTGTATGTTGTGATGAAAATTTTTCATTAGATATTCAAAGATTAGAGGAAAAGTTAAAGATTAATCGTGATAAAATCTATGAAAAGTTTTTTGGTAAAGAATTTTTTTGTTACATGACAGGATTTATTGCTGGGATGCCATTTTTAGGTGATTTAGAAAATGAACTCCAGGCAAAACGTCTAGAAACACCTAGAGTCAAAGTACCCAAAGGTTCAGTTGGATTAACAGAACAATTTGCAAATATTTATACATTTGAAAGTCCAGGAGGCTGGAATATTATTGGCAATACTCCTCTTAATATTTTTGATAGCTCAAAAGAAAAAGATCCAAATTTAATAAATCCTGGAGACACAATAATTTTTGAGAGAATTACTAAAAATCAATATCAAAATTACAATGAGTAAAAATTTTTTTAAAATTTTAAGAGCAGGAATTAACTCAACTTTTCAAGATAAAGGGAGAAAAAATCTTTATCATATAGGTATTCCATTTAGTGGAGCGATGGATAACCGAAACTATTTATTGTCTAACAAATTAGTAGGAAATAAAATTGAAAATCCGGTATTGGAATTTGCGTACCAAGGACCGTTATTAGAATATTTTGGAGAAAAAATTAATATTGCAATTACTGGTGATGTAAATTTTACAATTAAAAGGAGTAAAAATTTACTTAATGGAATTTGTTATCAAGCTTTCACTTTAGAGCATGGTGATCAATTGGATATTATTTCTACTAATAAATCTGTTTATGGATATTTAGCTGTTGGAGGTGAATTTGATCTTAAATATCAATGGTCAAGTTGTTCTGTAAATACTAAAGCGAATATTGGTGCGAATAAGGGTGAAAAATTAAGAAACAATCAAACAATTAATATTTTAGAAGTTAATCCAAATTTTAATATTAAGAAATTAAATTATTTTAATACAAAAATAGAAAATATTAGAGTAATTAAAGGAACTAATTTCAATTACTTTTCAGAGATCGGAAAAAAAACTTTCTTTGAAAAAGAATTTTCTGTTTCTAAGTTATCTGATCGAATGGGTATGAGATTAGAAGGGCCAAAAATAGAAAATATTGTTGATACCAATATTAAATCTGAAGGTTTAATCAAAGGTGTCATACAAGTACCAGCTGACGGTAATCCAATCATAATGCTTTCAGATCATGGTACAATTGGAGGTTATCCAAAAATAGCTGTAGTTATAAGTGCCGACTATGACAAATTAGTTCAATTGACGCCAGGATCAAAAATAAAATTTAAAGAAGTTGAATTATCTAGTGCAGAAACTTTATTTAAACTGTATGACATGGAAACTCAAAATCTAATTTCACAAATACAATGAAATTTATTAGAAACTTACCTGGTCCATTATTAATTTTTTTAGGAGCTTTAAGCTTAAGTTTTGGTGGCTTAATTGTTAAGTCTTTTGAAGGAGCTACGTTGTGGCAAATTTTATTTTGGAGATCTTTATTTTTTTCTCTGACCGTCTTAGCTTTTTTGATTATAAGTTATAAAAGAAAAACTATCGAGTCTTTTTATAAATCCGGATTACCAGGATTTATAGGAGGGATTATTTTATCTTTTGGATTTTGTGGATATGTGTTTGCTATGTACAATACAACTGTTGCAAATACTAACTTTATTATCTCACTTCAAATATTATTCCTAGCAATATTTGGATACTTCTTCCTTAAAGAAAAGATAAGCTTGATTACACTATTTTCAATCGTAATTGCAATGACAGGAGTTTTACTAATGGTTGGAAACTCTTTGTCGCCTGGAGAATTATCTGGAAATTTAGCAGCTTTTACAATGCCTATTACTTTTGCAGTTTTAATTATGATAGTAAGAAAATTTCCATCTGTAGATATGGTGCCCGCCCAATTTGTTGCTGGAGTGAGTTCATGTTTAATAGGTTTCTTATTATCTACCAAGATAATGATTTCTCCCCATGATATTTTTTTAGGATTTTTAGCAGGTTTCTTTCAAGTCGGTTTTGGATTTATATTTATAACCATTGGTGCACGAACCACTCCATCTGCTATGGTAGGAATAATAATGTTGTCCGAATCTGTTTTAGGACCGATATGGGCATTTCTTTTTGTGAGTGAAAGACCTTCAATGTTTGGATTAATAGGAGGTTCTATTATACTTTTTGCAGTATTATTACAGTTTTACTCACTTTTATCTAAGCCAAAAAAAACTGTTTCTGATTGACTTTTTTGTATACATGTAAGATTATTCAGTTACGGGAGAGACTACAGAATATCGTAGCGCCGAAGGAGCAACTACCCAGGAATCTCTCAGGCAAAAAGGACCGTAACATATTAACTCTGGAAAGAGATTTAATTCTCGCCGAAGGAGCAAAACTCTCAGGCAAATATACAGATGGGTACGAAGAGTTAATATGGAAACAAAAAAAACATCGTTGTACCAATTACATCAAGATAGTAATGCAAAATTTGTTGAATTTGCAGGCTATCAAATGCCAATACAATACTCAGAGGGTATTGTAGAGGAGCATAAATTCACAAGAAATCACTCAGGTATTTTTGATGTTTCCCATATGGGTCAACTATTTATATATGGCGGTGAGGACTTAATCAAAGATTTAGAAAAAATCTTTCCTTTAGATCTAAAAAATTTAAAGTTAAATCATTCAAAATATAGCTTCTTAATGGACAAAGATGCTGGAATACATGATGATCTAATTATCACAAAAATAAATGAGGGTTTTATAATAATTCTCAATGCGGCATGCAAAGACAATGACTTCAAAATTTTAAAGGAATTATTGAAGGAAAAGTACAAAATGGTTTTGGATGAAAATAGATCTTTAATTGCAATTCAGGGCCCTAAATCATCTCAAATCCTTAATGATCTTGTTATTGGAGTAAAAGATCTAAATTTTATGTCAGGAAACTGGTTTTCATTTGAAAATCAGCAAATTTATATTACGAGATCTGGTTACACAGGTGAAGATGGTTTTGAGATATCGATACCAAATGATTTTGTAGACAAATTAACAAGAGAATTGATCAAAAAAGGATCTAAGTTAATTGGTTTAGGTGCAAGAGATACTTTAAGATTGGAAGCTGGTTTATGTTTATATGGCCATGATCTTGATAAAGATAAAACTCCGGTGGAAGCAAATTTAAAGTGGGCAATTTCAAAAGAGAGAATATCTAAAGGGGATTTCATCGGCTCTGATATAATCATTAAACAATTAAATGATGGTGTCAGCAAAATTAGAGTTGGAATAAAACCTGAGGGTAGAATAATTGCTAGAGAAAAAACAAAAATATTCAATCAATCAGATATTCATATTGGAGAAATCACTAGTGGCACATTTGGACCAAGTGTAAATGGACCTGTAGCAATGGGTTATGTAGAAAATGAATTTTCAAAAAAAGATACTAAAGTTTTTTTAGAAGTAAGAGGCAAAAAACATCCAGCTAACATTTGTAGTTTGCCGTTTTATAAAAAAAGTTATGTTAAAGGAGTAAATTAATGAGTGACGTAAAATATTCAAAAGAGCATGAGTGGATTAAGTTAGATGGAGATATAGCAACTATTGGCATTACAAAACATGCAACAGAAATGTTAGGGGATATAGTTTTTGCCGAACTACCAGAGAAAGGTTCTAAAGTAGAAAAAGATGGAACAGCTGGTGTTGTAGAGTCGACAAAAGCTGCTAGTGATGTTTACACTCCTGTAAGTGGCGAAATAGTTGATACTAATCAAGCTATAGTAGATGATCCGTCAAAAATTAATCAAGATCCAGAAAACTCAGCTTGGTTTTTTAAACTTAAGGTAAAAGACCCTACAGAAATGGATACATTAATGAACAAAGACGATTATGATAAATTTGCAAAGGAGACATCAGCATAATGTTACCTAATTCAGAAAAAGATTTTATAAAAAGACACATTGGACCTTCAAAAGAAGATCAATCAAAAATGTTAAAAGAATTAAATTATCAATCATTAGATGATTTAATTGACAACACTGTCCCAGAAAAAATAAAGTTTAAAGGTGAACTAAATATTGGTGAGTCGAATTCAGAATACGAGGCGTTAAGAAAATTAAGAGCTATATCAAAGAAAAATGAAGTTTACTCAAATTTTATTGGAATGGGTTATTATGGAACTTACACACCATACGTAATTTTAAGAAATATATTAGAAAATCCGGGCTGGTACACTTCTTATACACCTTATCAGCCAGAGGTAGCTCAAGGAAGACTTGAGATGTTATTAAACTTTCAACAAATGATTGTCGACTTTACAGGAATGGATATTGCTAATGCTTCTTTATTAGATGAGGGTACAGCAGCAGCGGAGGCCATGGGTCTTAGCCATAGATTAAATAAAAAAGATAGTAATTTAGTTTTTGTATCTGAAAATTGCCATCCTCAAACAATTAATGTAATTCAAACCAGAGCAGAACCAATGGGTTTAAAAGTTTTAGTAGGTAAAGAAGACGAAGTTTTAGACCAATTAAAAGAAGATTTAGTTTGTGGAATTCTACAATATCCTGGAACTTTAGGAGATATTAAAGACCCAAGTGAGTCGATTAGTAAAATTCATAAAAAGAATGGAAAGGCTGTACTAGCTTGTGATTTATTAGCATTAGCAAAATTAAAAACACCAAGAGAACTTGGTGCTGATATAGCTGTTGGCAGCTCTCAACGTTTTGGTATTCCAATGGGATATGGAGGTCCGCACGCAGCTTTTTTTGCAACAAAAGACGAGTATAAAAGATCGATGCCCGGAAGAATTATTGGTGTGTCAGTCGATAGGCATGGTAATAAGGCATTTAGATTATCTTTACAAACAAGAGAGCAACATATCAGACGAGATAAGGCGACAAGTAATATTTGTACTGCCCAAGCTTTATTAGCAATTGTCTCAGCAGCATATGCTATTTATCATGGGCCAGAAGGAATTAAAAATATTTCTGAAAGAGTTTCTCAATTAGCAAAAAGTTTTGCTGATAAGATAAAACAGTCTGGATATGAACTTTATTCAAATTACTTTTTTGATACTGTAACAATTATTACTAAAGAAAAGACTGATCAAATTTATAAAAATGCTTTAAATCAAAAAGTTAATATAAGAAAAGTAAATTCTGAAATGCTTGCGGTTTCTTTTGATGAGAGAAAAAATGTTTACAGAGTAAATCAACTATTAAAAATTTTTAATGCTGCAGAATCAATTAAAAAAGAAGACCCTTCAGTAAAATTACCGAATTTACCAAAAAGTTTATTAAGAACCTCAAAGTATTTAGAACACCCAGTTTTCAACTCATATCATTCAGAAACTGAAATGCTTAGATATCTTAAAAGACTAGAAGATAAGGATATAGCATTGAATAGAACCATGATAGCACTTGGCTCATGTACAATGAAGTTAAATGCTGCTGCTGAAATGATACCAATTTCTTGGAAAGAATTTGCTGAACCACATCCATTTGTTCCAATTGAACAAATGGAAGGATTTAGAGATTTATTTACCGATCTAAAAAATTGGTTGAGATCTATAACTGGTTTTTCAGGTGTTTCTTTACAACCAAACGCAGGTGCTCAAGGTGAATATGCAGGTTTAATGGTTATCAGAAAATATCACTTAGATCGTGGTGAGGCTAATCGTAATATATGTTTAATTCCAAGTTCAGCACATGGCACTAATCCAGCAAGCGCACAAATGGTTGGAATGAAAGTTGTTGTTGTTAATTGTGATAAAGAGGGAAATGTTGATTTTGACGATTTAAAGAAAAAAGCAGAGCAACATTCAGAAAACCTTGGGGCATTAATGGTAACATACCCCTCTACCCATGGAGTATTTGAGGAAAAGATAATTGATATTTGCGAGTTAGTTCATAAACACGGTGGACAAGTCTATATGGATGGAGCAAATTTAAACGCATTAGTAGGAGTCGCCAAGCCTGGAAATTTTGGTCCAGATGTTTGTCATATTAATTTGCATAAAACATTTTGTATTCCTCATGGTGGAGGAGGACCTGGAATGGGACCTATTGCTTGTAAAAAACATTTGCAAGTTTATTTACCTAATCACCCAGTAATTAAAGATTGTGGACCAACAACTGGTATTGGAGCAGTATCCGCAGCTCCTTGGGGCAGCTCAAGTATTCTATCTATTTCTTGGATGTATATTAAAATGATGGGATCAGCAGGTTTAAAGCTTGCTTCTCAAGTTGCAATTTTAAATGCAAATTATATTGCTCATAGATTAAAAGATCACTTTCCGATTTTGTACAAAGGGTCAAATGGTAATGTTGCACACGAATGTATTATTGATATTAGAAATATTAAATCAGAGACAGGGGTGACAGAAGAAGATATCGCAAAAAGATTAATAGATTTTGGATTTCATGCACCAACTATGTCATGGCCAGTAGCGGGTACTATGATGATAGAGCCGACTGAAAGTGAAGGCTTATCAGAAATTAATAGATTTTGTGATACTTTAATTAAGATTAAACAAGAAATTGAAAAAATAAAATCAGGTGAATTTGATAAAATAGATAATCCAATTAAAAATGCTCCTCATACAGACTCTGAGCTTGCTTCAGATAATTGGGAACACAAATACACAAGACAAGAAGCAGCTTATCCATCAAAATTTTTAAAAGCTAATAAATTTTGGCCACCTGTTGCAAGAGTGGATAATGTATACGGTGATAAAAATATTTTTTGTACATGCCCAAGCATGGATGCATTTAAAGAAGATGCAGCATAATATTTGATGAAAATTGCTGTAGTTGGCTCAGGAATTTCAGGTTTAAGCGCTGCATATTATTTATCAAAAAATCATCATGTAGATTTGTTCGAAAAGGAAGATCATTTCGGGGGTCATTCACATACAATAGATTTAAACATTAACACAAAAAAAATTGCGGTTGATATTGGATTTATTGTTTTTAATTTTAAAACTTATCCCAATTTAATCAAATTTTTCAATGAAAATAAAATTGAAATAGAAAAAAGTGATATGTCTTTCTCTGTTTCACTAAGAAATACTATGTTTGAGTATTGTGGAAAAGGATTAAATGGAATTTTTACAAATAGAACTAATTTATTTAATCTTAAATTTCTAAGAATGTTTTATGATATAATTAAATTTTATAAAAAGTGTGATCGTTTTGATCAATTTGATAAAAATATAACTCTTGGTGATTTTTTAGAGAAGGAAAAACTTTCAAAAGAATTTATAAATTATCACTTAATTCCAATGGTTTCTGCTATTTGGTCTATGCCACCTTATGAAGCTAATCAGATGCCATTAAAATTTTTTTTAAAATTTTTTCAAAACCATGGATTATTTAAATTAAAAAATAGACCACAATGGTTTACAGTTTCCAATAGGAGCAGATCTTATGTAGAAAATATTCTTTCTAAAATAAGTGGAGAACATTTTAAAAATTATATTGTTAAAAAAATCAAAAGTAAATCTACAGGAATAGATTTGTATTACGGTGGAGAAAGTGAATTTTTTAACTATGATAAAGTTGTTATAGCAACACATGCTGATGAAGCACTATCTTTAATTGATAATCCAACTAATGAGGAAAAAGAAATTTTATCAAAATTTAGTTATAGAGAAAATATTGCTTTTATTCATACAGATAAAATCGCTATGCCAAAAAACAAGAAAGCATGGAGTTCATGGAATTCGTCTCTCAAAAAAGATGAATTTAATACTAGTTCAATAACTTACTGGTTAAATTTGTTACAAAATTTAAGATGTAACGAAAATATATTTCTTACTTTGAATCCTTATTTTGAAATTGATCAATCAAAGATATTAAAAAAAGTAAAATTTACACATCCATACTTTGATCAATCTGCTTTAGATCATCAAAGAGAGCTTCAAAATTTACAAAATAAAAGAAATATTCTTTTTTGTGGTAGTTATTTTGGTTACGGTTTTCATGAAGATGGAATAAAATCATCCATTGAAATGCTTAAAAACCTGAATGACTAGTTCAATTTATAATGGCACTGTAATTCATAAAAGATTTAAACCAAAAGTACATTTTTTCAAATATAAAGTTTTTTCGTTATTAATTGATCTTTCTGAATTAAATATTTTAGAAAAAAAAATTAGTTTTTTCTCCCATAATAGTTTTAATCTTATAAGTTTTTTTGATAAAGATCATGGTGAAAGAGATGGTTCATCTTTAATTAATTGGGTTAACAAAAATCTAAAAGAAAATAATATTTTTTTTGAAGATATTAAAATTAAATTATTATGTTATCCAAGAATCTTAGGCTACGTTTTTAATCCTCTAAGTGTTTTCTATGTATATGATAAAAAAGATAATTTAATTTCAATACTATATGAGGTTAAAAATACTTTTGGAGAACAACATACTTACATTTTTAAGGTAAAAAATAATGATATTTTACAACATAGTTGCTCAAAAAAATTTCATGTTTCACCATTTATCGAGATGAATTGTAATTATTATTTTAAAACCCTAAAACCAGGTGAAAAAATTTCTGTTATAATTGATCAGTACCAATCAAATGAAAAATTATTATATGCTTCTCAAGATGGTAAAAGAGTAAATTTTACAAGTACAGAGTTAATTAAGTCATACCTTAAACACCCTTTAATGACTTTCAAAATTATTTTAGCGATACATTTTGAAGCGTTTAAATTATGGGTCAAAGGAATTAAATTTATTAAAAAAAAATTAAAGATTAAAAATAATATAACTTTTGAAAATTAATGAATTTGTACACTTTATCAGACAAAATTGTATTTAATATTTTAAAAGATATTGAATACGGATATCTAGAAATTTTAACATATCAAGGAAGATTAATTAAATTTGGTAATAAAGATAAAAGTTTAAAAGCAAAAATTAAAATAAAAAAACCAAATTTTACCTTTAATTTAATAAAAGGCGGAAGTATAGGTTTTGCAGAATCATATATGAGAGATGAATTTGATACTGATGATTTATCAAATCTAATTGAAATAACTGCAAGAAATATAAAAATTATTCACAAATTTTCAGGATTGTTAGATTTACCAATCATTAATTTTATAAAGAAAATTTTTATAAAGAATACAAAAAGTAGAAGTAAGGAGAATATTTCTAAGCATTATGATTTAGGAAATGAATTTTTTTCATTATGGCTTGATAAAACATTAACTTACTCAAGTGCTATCTTTGAAAAAAAAACTCAAGATTTATCTGAAGCTCAAAATAATAAATATCAAAAACTAATAAATTTAATTAATCCGAAAAATGGAGATAAAGTTTTGGAAATTGGATGTGGTTGGGGAGGTTTTGCTGAGTATCTAGGAAAAAAATATGATGTAAAATTAGATTGTATTACAATTTCCAAAAAACAATATGAATATGCCAAAGAAAGAATTTATAAATGTGGTTTGAATGAAAAAGTTAATATTCAAATTAAAGATTATAGAGATTTAAAAGACAAATATAATTCAATAGCATCAATTGAAATGATAGAAGCAGTTGGACAAAATTATTTAGAAAGTTATTTTAAAACTTTAAAAGTAAACTTAGCAGATAATGGCACCGCAGCTATTCAAGCAATTACAATAGATGATAGTTTATTTGATAGATATAAAAATAAACAAGATTTTATTCAAAAATATATTTTTCCAGGAGGATTTCTTCCAAGTAAAAATAGTATAAATAAATATGTATCTGAGAACGGTTTGACTATAAAATCATTCGATTCTTATTCAAATCATTACTCTAGCACGCTATCTTTGTGGAGAAATGAATTTAACAAAAAGTGGGACCTTATAAAAAATCAAGGTTTTGACTCAACATTCAAAAGAATGTGGGAATTTTATCTTTCATATTGTGAGGCTGGATTCAAATCAAAAAATATTGATCTAATTCAATTTTCACTTCAAAACAAATAACCAAAAGGAGAGATGTGAGCAAAATAAGAAACTTTAAATCAATTTTATTGATAATCTTTTTATTCTTAATTACAAATTGTTCAAATAATAGTGCTATGAAACCTGAAGATTTTAAAAATAAAGAACCGAGATTAATAATTGAAAATTATCTTTCTGGAAATGTTAAAGCATGGGGTGTTCTTCAAAACAGATCTGGAGAAGTAATAAGACAATTCTCAGCAGATCTAAATGGAAAATGGGATGGAAAACAATTAATTCTTGATGAAAAATTTAATTGGGATGATGGTGAAATTCAAACCAGAAAATGGCAAATTACTAAAATTGACAATAATAATTATGAGGGTACAGCAGGAGATGTAGTTGGAAAAGCTAAAGGATATTCTTATGGTCCAGCATTTAAATTTGAATATGTTTTATTAGTTCCTGTTAAAGGAAGAGAAATGAAAATAACATTTGATGACTGGATTTTTAAACAAAATGATCGTGTTGCAATTAATAGAGCTACAATGACAAAATTTGGAATCAAAGTTGCTGAGTTGACAGTAGTTTTTGTTAAAGATTAATTGTTTTTTTGATATTTAGTAAGTTTTCCAACTAAGCCAAAATATATTTTATTAGGAAGAAAGCTTAAAATTTTAAGTATAATTGTAAGTGATTTTGGAAAATGAATTTCAAAAATTTTTTTATTAATTAATCCATCATAGATTTTTTCAGCTGCATATTCAGGTGATTTTAAAAAAGGCATTTTAAAATCGTTCTTATCAGTCATTGGAGTTTTTATAAAACCAGGTGAAACCAAACAAATGCGTACATTTGATCTGCCAAAATCAAAATATAAGCTTTCTGCTAAATTATTAAGAGCCGATTTTGAGGGTCCGTATCCAGTAGAATTTGGTAATCCGCGATAACCTGCAATAGATGAAACAATTGTGATTATTCCACTTTTTTTATTTTTAAAATACTCCTCCACAGCCTTAATACTATTCAAAGTTCCAAAAAAATTAATTTTGAAAACATCCTCAATTTGTTCAACATCAATATCTCGTTCTTTCTTTGGATTCCAAGTCCCAGTAGAAAAAAAACAAATGTCCACTTCACCAAATTTTTCTCTAATATTATTAAACACTTCCTTACATTTAGATTTATCTGTGACATCTAATGGAAAGGACTTTATATCTTTATATTGATTTGAAATATCCTTAAGAAGATTTTCGCGCCTTGCTGAAATAGCTACATTCCAACCTTCATTAGAAAACTTGATAGCTAAAGCTTTTCCAATACCTGTGCTACCACCTGTTATCCAAATTGTTTTTTTATTCATAATATAAAAATGTATAATACTTATATGTTAAAAAATAAATTTTTATCATTTATTCTTTTTTTTGTAATCACTTTTTCAGCGTCATTTATTGGTGGTTTCGTATCAATTAGCTTAAAAGAACCATGGTACTCTCAACTTATAAAATCAAATTATAATCCTCCAGATTGGATTTTTGCACCTGTTTGGACAACACTATATTTGATGATGACTTTTGCTATTTGGTTCTATTGGCACTCAAAGAATCGAGATATTAATACAGTTTACATTTATTTCATTCATATAGTTTTTAATACAACTTGGAGTATTGTTTTTTTTGGTCTGCATCAAATATTTTTTGCATTAGTAATATTAATAATTCTCATCCTATTGATAATTATACTTATTATAAGGTTTAAACGTGTCAATTTTGTAAGTTATTATTTAATGATTCCCTATTTACTTTGGTGTTGCTATGCTCTATTTCTGAATTTTAACCTATTTATATTAAATTAAATGGATGATGTTGTAATAGTTGGTGGTGGAATTATAGGTGCTGCAACAGCTTACTTTTTATCTAAAGAGGGCAGAAAAGTAAAAGTAATTGAAAGAGATCCAACTTATAAATCAGCATCTTTTCCACTTTCTTTAGGTGGATTTAGAAGACAATTTTTTCAAAAAGAAAATATTTTATTGGGAAAGTTTGCGAGAGAATTTATTTTTCAAATTCCAGAATTACTTAAAACAGAAAAAAATCCAAAACCTACTGCCAGCATGGTCACTAATGGATATTTATTGATGTTTGGTCCTGAACATGCTGACGAACAATATAAAGCTTTGGAAAATCATAAAGCATGTGAAGCTGGAACAAAAAATATAAAGGGATCTGAATTATCTAAATTTTTCCCATACATAAATAGTGAGGGTATCGAAACAGCAACTTTTACTGATAATCAGAGTGAAGGTTGGATTGATCCCTTCATGTTTCATAGTGCTCTAAAAAGTAAAGCCACAGAACTTGGAGCAGAGTTTACTAAAGGGGAGGTAAAATCTCTTTCAGAAATAAAAGCAAAAACTATTATCTCTGCTGCGGGATGTTGGACTAAAGAAATTTTAGAGGATATACCTGTAGAACCACAAAAACATACAGTTTTTAGGGTCAAGTGTCCAAAACATATTCCTGAAATGCCATTAACAGGAGATTTAACAACAGGTGTTTATTGGAGACCAGAAGGAAAGGAATACTTGGCAGGATCACCCAAATCAGTATTTGATGCAGATGATCTTGAACCTGCTTGGGATGATTTTGAAGAACTTGTGTGGCCTGCACTAGCAAATAGAATACCTGCTATGGAAGAACTCAAGTTAACCGGAGGATGGGCAGGGTATTATGATTGCAATAGATTAGATAATAATGCTGTTGTAGGAAAACATCCAAAGTTTGATAATGTTTATTTAGCGACAGGTTTCACAGGTAGAGGTTTAATGCAAGCACCTGGAATAGGTAGAGCGCTTACAGAACTAATTACAACTGGGTCATATCAATCAATTGATATATCGAATATGGCTGTTGAGAGAGTTTTAGGAAAAAAAGCGCGACCAGAACCTTACGTACTTTAACAAATAACATGAAACTACATATTGGTGGTAAAGAAAAAAAAGAGGGTTGGAGTATTCTTAATATTCAGAAAAATGATGGTGTTGACTACGTCGGAGATATTTCAGATCTATCGCAGTTTGAGGATAATTCTATTGAAGAAATTTATGCCAGTCATGTTGTAGAACATGTAAGTCAAAAAAATATTTCTAAAACTTTAAAAGGAATTCACAGAGTTTTAAAAGATGATGGAAAATTTTATGTATCTGTTCCAGACTTGGATATTTTATGTAGAATATTTATAGATCCAAAAGCACCACAAAAAGCAAAGTTTCATGCTATGCGAATGATGTTTGGGGGACAAATAGATGAATATGATTTTCACTATTTTGGTTGGAACTATGAATTTATGAGGGATTATTTGACTACTGCTGGTTTCAAAAAAATAGAGAAAGTAAAATCATTTTCATTATTTAAAGATACTAGTGATTATGCTCCTTATGGAGTTCCAATAAGTTTGAATGTGATTGGGTATAAATAATTAAGTTTAGGTACCACAAAAAGTTTGGTATTTTTCATTTGGAGTTGAAGGAATTTGAAAATCCTTAATGTTTTTTTGTTCCAAGTATGGGTTTTTTAAGATTTCTAAAAATTCTTTAAATGGTTTAATATTATTATTGTTAGCATCATTTAAAACTTCTTCTATCTTTTGATTTCGTGGTATTACAAGAGGGTTTACACTTCTCATTAATTTCATATATTTTTCAGGCGTATTGTTATTAATTTTTAATCTGTCTTGCCATCTCTTTTTCCATTCTAGAAAAATATTATCTTTAAAGTTTTCTTTTTTTTCTGTTTCAAAATCCATTAGATGGCAAAAGGTATTTGTATAGTCTAATTTTTTTTGATGCATCCAAGTGAGTAAATCTAGAATTAAAAATTTATCTTTATCTTCAGCACCAAATAATCCTAACTTATCTCTCATCATATTTAGCCATTTTTCCTCATATTTATTTTCAAAAGAATTAATTACTTCAGTTGCTAGCTTGATTGATTTTTTTTGATCTTTATCAATCAATGGAATTAAACACTCTGCAAATCTTGATAAATTCCATTTCGTAATAACTGGCTGATTACAATAAGCATATCTACCCATTTGATCTATTGAACTAAAGACAGTTTTTGGATCATAAGTATCCATAAAGGCACAAGGTCCATAATCAATTGTTTCACCAGAAATACTCATATTATCTGTATTCATTACACCGTGAATGAAGCCAACTCTCATCCAATTTACAACAAGATCAATTTGTTTTTCTAAAACTACTTTTAAAAGATCTAGTGCTTGATTTTTTGAATTTTGAATGTACGGATAATGCCTTTTAATTACATAATTTAATAATATTTCTAACTCATTTTTTTTTTCTCTTGCAGCAATATATTGGAAAGTTCCAACTCTTAAATGACTTAAAGCTACTCTTGTAAGTATTGCTCCTTGTAAAGGTGTTTCTCTGATGACTTCTTCGCCTGTCTTTACAACCGCTAAACTCCTAGTTGTTGGAATATTTAGATTGTACATTGCCTCACTAATTATATATTCTCTTAACATAGGTCCTAGAGCAGCTCTGCCATCACCATTTCTAGAAAACGTAGTTTTGCCTGAACCTTTAAATTGAATATCGTATCTTTCTTTTTTTTTTGATAAATGCTCTCCAATCAAAACTGCTCTTCCGTCGCCCAACATTGTAAAATGACCAAATTGATGACCTGCGTAAGCTTGAGCTATACTATTACTTCCTGCAGGAAGAGAATTACCCGAAAATAACTCAGAGATTTTTTTTTCGTTTAAATTTGAAAAATCTAGATTGAGTTCCTTTGAAAGAATTTTGTTTAAAATAACTATTTCAGGATTTTTAACTGGAACAGGATTTATTTCCTCTTTAAATGGATCTGGCAGTCTAGAATAAGTATTATCAAAGCACCATCCGATGGTCATTAGATCTAACTTACTTCTGCTTGATGTTCTTTAGGTTTTACTTCTGTTTTAAATTGATTTGAAATTTTTTGAACTTGGACTGATGAAACTTTATATTCTGCACACATTGTTTCTTCATCTTTTCCATGTCCAGTTACCATATTTACCATATGTTCAGGGAAATGGAATGTTGTAAAGACAATACCCTCCTTAACTTTATCAGTAACCTCTACCTTTAGAGCAACTTCACCTCTTCCTGAATATAATCTTCCAATATCACCTGTGTTAAGATCTCTATCAGCTGCATCCTTAGGATGTATTAATAACACATCTTCATTAACTATATTTATATTATTTGTTCTTCTAGTCATCGTAGCAGCATTATAATGTTGTAAAACTCTGCTAGTAGTCAATATTAATGGATAATCTTTTTGGTTATTCTTTATTTCAGTAGACTCTTTCCAATCAAAACTCTTTAATCGACCTTTTCCTAACTTAAATTCTTCTGTATGTAATATTTTAGTATCTGTTCCGTCTTCTTTTACTGGCCATTGTAATCCAAGTTTTCCTAATCTTTCTCTAGTGATCCCTTTAAAAAATGGGACTATATCAGCTATTTCTGCAAGCACTTGATCAGCGTCATAGTCTGGTTGATTAAACCCTAGTTTTTGCATCATGTCTGTAACTATAACTCCGTCAGGTTTTGTTCCTGGCAATGGAGGTACAGCTCTATTAACTCTTTGAACTCTTCTCTCAGTGTTTGTAAATGTACCGTCTTTTTCCAAGAATGTAGTTCCTGGAAGTACAACTGTAGCCAATTTAGCAGTTTCACTCATGAAAATTTCTTGAACCACCAAAAGCTCTAATGAATTCATCGCCTCTACGACATGAGCACTGTTAGGATCTGTTTGAACAATATCTTCACCAATAATCCAAATACCTTTTATTTCTTTTTTAATTGCTGCATCAAACATTTGAGGGATTTTTAGCCCTGCTTTTGTTGGATGTGTAACGCCATATTTTTCAGAATAAAATTTTTGATTTTTTTCATCTGCAACTTCAAAATATCCAGCACCTTGATGCGGTTGACATCCCATATCAGCTGCACCTTGAACATTATTTTGACCTCTTAAAGGATTTACACCAACTCCTTTTCTTCCAATATTTCCGGTTATCATCGCAAGATCAGCAATTAACATAACAGTCTTGGATCCTTGCTCATGTTCCGTAACACCTAAGCCGTGAAATTCCATAGAGTTTTTAGCGGTTGCATATGCTATTGCTGCTTCTTTTACTAACTGTTTATCTACACCAGCAACTTTTGCTAGATGATCAACATCTTGTCTTTCAATTTCTTTTAAAAAATTGTCAAATCCTTCCGTTCTATCTCTTATGAAATCTTTATTATATAATTTTGATTTGACTATAAAATGTAACATCATATTTAGAACTGCAACGTTAGTTCCTGGTCTTAATTTGATATGATAGTCTGCAAGCTTTGCGATTTCTGTTGTAATAGGATCTAAAACGATTAGTTTTTTTCCTTTCATAACTTGTTGTTTAATTTTTGCACCCGTTACAGGATGTGCATTAGTTGGATTTGCTCCAATAACTAAAAATAAATCTGCATGATAGATATCTTCTGTAGAGTTAGTTGCAGCACCAGTTCCAAAAGTTTGTTGCATTCCCCAGGCAGTAGGCGAATGACAAATTCTAGCACAACAATCTACGCTATTAGTTCCAACAGCTGCCCTTATCATTTTTTGAAAAACATAGTTTTCTTCATTAGTGCATCTTGCAGAGGAAATTCCAGCAAATGCATCTGGTCCATGATCTTTAACAATTCTTTGCATTTCTTTTTTAATAAAGTCATATGCTTCTTCCCAACTTGCTTCCTCAAATTTTCCATTTCTTTTGATCAATGGAGTTTTTAGTCTATCTGGGTGATCATAAAAACCAAAAGCATATCTTCCTTTTATACAAGTATGTCCTGCATTAACTTCAGTTTGCTTTGGTGTATCTATTGCAACAACTTTATCATTTTTAATTGATGCTTCTAAATTACATCCGACACCGCAATAAGAACATGTAGTTCTTACTTTTTTATCTACTGCTGCTGATTTTGATTGGAAAACATCCGAAATAGCATCAGTGGGACAAGTGTGAGCACAAGCTCCACATGATACACATGATGAGTCACCAAACATCATATCATTATCTGTTGTTATTCGAGACTCAAAACCTCTACCAGACATTGTAAGTACAAATGATCCTTGAATTTCATCGCAAGCTCTTACACATCTTCCACAATTAATACAATTATCCAGATTCATTCTCATATAATCATGAGAGGTATCCCTTGGAATTCCTTTATGTTGTTTTGGACTATTATATCTGTGGTCAGAAATTCCTAAATCATTAGCAACAGTTTGAAGTTCACAATTATTATTTACCTCACATGTATTACATTCCATTGGATGATCGGTTAGAACTAATTCAACTATATTTTTTCTAAGATTTTTAAGGTTTTCATTTGAAGTAAAAATATGTTGGTTTTCAGCTACTGGAGTATGGCATGAAGCAACAACTTTTGTAGGTCCATCTTTTTCAAGTGCTACTTCGACAGAACAAACTCTACACGCACCATATGGAGCAAGATTTGGATCATCACAAAGTGTTGGAACCTTTTTTTCTCCAACGTAACTTTTTACAAATTTCAAAATAGATGAATGGTTAGCACCAATTTCATATGGTTTGCCATCGATATAAGCAATTTTTCTTTTTTCAGAACTCATTAATTATCTTTCACCATATCACTTTTCATTTCATCACCAAAATACTTTAAGATGTTCATTATGGGAGTTGGTATTGCACCACAAAGGGCACATAAACAGCCTTTTTGCATAGTTACCAATAATTCATTTAACAATTTTAATGGAATTTTAGCAGTTTTTTTCTTTGCTTGATCAAACATTTCCTTACCCCTATAAGATCCAAGTCTTCCAGGAAAACATTTACCACACGATTCTTCAGCAGAGAATTCAAATAAGTGATGGATATATTCAGTCATAGGGAAATCTTTCGGAATACTTACAACACTTGCATGGCCTAGCATAAATCCTTTTGCAGAAAATTCTTGAAAGTCCAAGTTTAAATTATTTATCTCTTCTAAAGGAACAACTCCACCTAAAGGACCACCAATTTGAAATGCTTTTATTTCCTCTTTATATCCACCCCCAATTTCATTAAATATTTTTTTCATTGGAGTTCCCATATCAATTTCATAAACGCCAGGATTATTAAAAAAACTATCTAAACAAACTAATTTAGTTCCAGCTGACTTCTTATTTCCAATTGAAGAAAATTTATTTGCACCATTAATTAATATTCCAGTAGCTGCAGCCAATGTTTCTACATTATTTACTACTGTAGGTTTTTTATAAAGTCCCTCTGTAACTGGGAATGGTGGTCTTACATCTACCTCTGCTCTTCTTCCTTCAATTGATGCGATAAGCGCTGTTTCTTCTCCACAAATGTAAGCACCTTGTCCAATACAAATTCCTAAATCAAATGAAAAATCTGTTCCTAAAATATTTTCACCTAAAAGTCCTAATTTCTTAAGTTCATTTATACTTCCATTTATTGCTTCAATAGATTTAGGATATTCTCCTCTAATATATAAAACACCTTCATTACTTCCTATTACAAAACCACACATCACCATTCCAAAGATAACTTTTAAGGGCTGATCCTCTAATAGGTATCTATCAGAAAAGGCTCCCGAGTCTCCTTCATCAGCATTACAGATGACATACTTTTTGTCTCCTTTTGCTTTACTACAAAAATCCCATTTCATTCCTGTAGGAAAACCTGCTCCACCTCTACCAGTTAAATTTGAGTTTAATAATGATTTTACAATTTCTTTTTTATCTATTTTTAAAAATTTACTTAATTGATCTTTGAATTGGTCAGTAGAAGAAAGTTTATCATCCATTAAAAAACTTGTTGTTGCATAACTTTTTGAAAAAAATTTTTCTTGTTTAATATTTTCACCTTTTAAAATTTGATCAATTTTTTCAATGTCTTTACCAGCATAGTTTTCTCCATCATAGTGAAATGCATGATTTTCATAACAATGTCCCAAACAGAACATTTCTCCAACTTTGTCATCACCTAATTTTTCTTTTAGTTTATCTTTTAATTTTTCTTGAGTCCCAGCACACATACATGCGCTTCCATTACAGACAAAAGCTTTTTTTTCTCTATGAGAAGGTCTTAAAAATTCATAAAAACTTTCAGCTCCATGAATGGTCGAGACACCTAAATTGTACTCTTTTGCAATTTCTTTAATATCTTTAGGTGAGTCATTAAGAACATTTTCAGACATTTTCTTGAATAAATTATCCTTTAATCCAATTCTTCCTGACAAATTACTTATGTTTTTAGACACCGCAAAATTCCTTTTTTTAACTCACAATAATTTTTTGTTTATTTGTATAAACATTAAAACTATCCTCTTTTACGAAACCTACCAAGGTCATGTCAAATTTATTCGCTAAATCAATCGCTAGGCTAGTTGGCGCACCTACACCAATCATTAAGCCAATATTGGTCATTAAAACTTTTTGAACCAATTCAAAATTTAAACGTCCAGAACATGTAATAAACTGGTTATTTGGTTGAAGATTTTTACTCATTAATGAGCTACCTATCAATTTATCTAATGCGTTATGTCTACCAACATCCTCTCTCAAAGATATTAAGTTACCATTAGACGAGAATAAACCACTCGCGTGGATTCCACCAGTTTTTGCAAATTCAGATTGGTTCTCTCTAAGCATTGATGGTGAATTAATCAATACCTTTTTAGATAACTTTGGACTCGATTTTGATGTTTTTTCTTTTTTTAAAATTTCAAGAGCATCAAGTGAAGATTTACCACACACACCACAGGAAGAATTTGTCAAAAAATCCCTTTTAATTTTTGAAATATTAACATTTTCTGAGTTATTTAAAGTTACAAGAATTTTATTTTGAATATTATATTGACCTACCTTCTCACCAAAACTTTCTATAGTTTCAATATCGTTCAGGCTTTGAATAATTTGTTCATTAAATAAAAAACCTCGAACCAAATCTTCATCATGACCAGGAGTTCTCATTGTAATTGATAAACTATTTTTAATCCATTTATCATGCTCTTTATATCTAATTGAAATTTCAAGTGGCTCTTCTATTGAAATAAAATCATCAACATTCTCAAATTTGTTTTCTCTAAATTTGACAATCTTATACTTCGAATTCATTGGATCATTTTAATGGATAATTTTTTTTTAGTAAAAATTTATTAATGAGAATTGCTAATAAAATTATGATGATACATCCAAAGATAATTGGACTTAGTAAGTAATCATAAGAAACACTTCCAATAATAACCATTATTGGGTTTCCACCCGCAGGAGGATGAACAACATTTAAAAGAATCATTAAAAAAATTCCCACACCAACTGCTAATGCTATATTAATGTATATTGGTAAAGGGACTATTGTGACAAAAACTACTCCTACTAGAGCAGTTACTAGATGTCCAAAAAAAACATTTTTTGGTTGAGCAAATGGGCTTTCTGGAAAGCCAAATAATAAAACCATGGACGATCCAAATGATGCGGCTAAAAATAATCCAAGAGCACTTTTGTAAGTTAAAACAGTAAGTACACCTATCGTGAATGCAGAAAATATTCCTGCAAGTAAAGCTTTTTTAAAAGTTTCCTTTTCGATTTTAATCATTGTAATTTTAATGCTTTCAATACAGTTCTCATTGGAAGTAACAAACATTCTTTCCTTGATATATTTTTTTTATCAAAAATTTCCTTAAAATTTTGCCATTTTTGTTCTAAAATTATTTTAGTATTTTCAAATATATTTTCGCAAGAATTTATCAATTCTTTTATTTCCTCCAAGTTTTTATTTTTAATATTTTGTGAAAGAAGACTAACAGATGCTTGACAATAAACACATGACTTACATTGATACCCAATATCAATAACTTTGTTATTTTTTACTAAAAGACTTATTTCCATTACATCGCCACACATTGGATTTTTATTTTTCGATTTATGTGTATGTTTATCAAGAATTTTATTATTTTCAGTATTTGAAGCTATTTCTAAAATTCGTAAATCCATTTTATTTCTTTAAATCAAAATTTAATGTTTTATATTTTTAATATGGATCATAACAATATTTTAGCAGTAGTACTAGCAGGAGGTAAATCTAAAAGATTTGGGCGAGACAAATCTCAAGTTAAATTGGGCAATAAAAGACTGATTGATTACATTTTAAATGAAATTAAAGATATTTATAATGATATTTTAATTGTGACAAATGAACCAATTAAATTTTTGAATTCAAATAAAATTTCTATAACAAGTGACATAAAAAAAGATCTAGGACCTCTCGGAGGTGTATTTAGTGCAATGAAGTGGGTTAGAGATAATAAAAAAGATTATAAATGGATATCTACATTTCCAATTGATACTCCATTCTTTAAAAAAGAACATTTAATTAAATTTTATAAAGAAATTAATCTTGGTAAATGTGATTTATTTTTTATGAAGTCAAAAAATACTCGACATAATATTTTTGGTTTATGGTCATTGGGATTATTTGAAAAATTAGAACTTGCATTGGATAAAGGTGATAGGAAAGTAGAATTATGGGCAAATGATATAGGTGTTAAAACAATTAATTTTGAAAATGAAAATAATAAAGATCCTTTTTTTAATATTAATACTGTGGAAGATTTAGAAATGGCAAAAAAATTATTAAAGAATGATAAGTTATAATAAATCAAAAATAATATTAAAAAAATCCATAATCAAATTAGGAGAGGAAATTATTGACACTAATAAGTGTTTAAATAGAGTAACTTCCAAAAATATATACGTTAAATCATGTTATCCCTCAGGAAATAATGCAGCTTTTGATGGTTATGCAATAAAATCTAGCGATACGTACAAATTGAATAAAAAAATATATCAAAAATTTAAAATAATAGGATCTATTGCTGCAGGGAATAAACCGATTAAAAAAAAAATTAAGAAATTTCAAACAGCAGAAATTATGACCGGTGCATTAATACCAAGATCTTTTGATACAATAATTCCAATTGAAAAAATTAATTTTTTTCCAAATAAAAAAGATGCAAAATATATTCTACTTAAAGAAAAAATACCAAAGTTTGAACATGTAAGATTTAAGGGTTCGGATTATAAAAAAGGTGATCTTCTAATATCTAAAGGAACAATCTTACAATCTAACCATATATTAGCATTAAAAACTCTAGGAATAAAAAAAATTAAAGTAAAAAAAAAAGTAAATATTTTATTTTTTTCTACAGGTAATGAGATAACTAATAAAGAAAAAATTCTAGACTGGAAAGTAAGAAACTCAAATTGTCATTATATAAACTCTCTCAATAGAAATTTTTTATTCAATTTTAAAGATGGTGGAATTTTGAGAGATAATCAAAGTAATTTATTTAAATCACATATAAATAAGATGCTTAAATCAAAAATTGATATGATTATTACTTCTGGCGCAGTATCAGCTGGAAAATTTGACTTTATCCCGAATGTAGTAAAAAAATTTCAATTATCTAATTATTTTAAAAGTGTTGCAATTAGACCAGGAAAACCAATTTTATTTGCAAAGATTAGAGGAAAGTCAAAAGCTATATTTGGATTACCAGGAAATCCAATTTCATCAGCGGCATGTTTTAGATTTTTTGTATATCCATATATAAGAAACATACTTGGAATTAATGAGGAAAATTCTTTTAAAGCAATACTCAAGTCAAAATTTACAAAAAAAAAGAATTTTACTCGTTTCGTAAAAAGTAAATTGATTACAACCAAAGATGGTAAATTGAAGGTTGTAATTTTAAAAGGTCAAGAGTCATTTAGAATTAAGTCATTTATTCAGTCAAATGTATGGATCAAACTTCCATCAGGAAAATCTAACTTTCAAAAAGGTGAGGTTGTGGATTGTTTTTTTCCAAATCATTCAAATAAAATTCTTTCCTGACTTATCTCATTTTTGTTGTAGTTAAAATAAATTAGAATTAAATATTAAGAAATGATTGAGCTTAAAAATGAAAAAATTGCAGTTCCTGTAGTTTTATTTGCAGGCATACTCTGGTCTTTTGGTCCTCTAGTTGTAAGACATATGGATCAACCTCATCTTGTGCCATGGCAATATATATTTGGAAGAGGTCTAACTATTTTTATTTTACTAAATCTATATTTATACTTTGAGGAAGGTATCAACTTTTATAAAAATTACAAAAAAGTTGGTAAATCTGGATTACTTGGTGGTTGTGGTCTTGGAGTAGCGATGATTTCTTTTATATATTCTATAACAAATACAACCGCAGCAATTACTTTATTATGTTTAGCCGCCATGCCATTTTTTACAGCACTACTTGCATTTTTATTTCTAAAAGAAAGAATTTCACTCAATGTTTGGATTTCAATAATTGTTGCCACAATTGGAATAATTATTATGGCTCTAGGAAATACTGAAAAAAGTTCAATAATTGGATTCATTTTTGGTATTACATCATCGATTGGTTTTTCTGTATTTTCAGTAACTTTAAGATGGCGAAAAGAAACCCCAAAATTTACGACAGTCGCAATTGCTGGATTATTTTGTTTTGTCGTAGCTACATTTATGATTTTGATAAAGAACCAACCTTTTTTCGCAACAAGTTTTAATAGCTCTATGTTTTCATTGCATGGAACACTAGTATGTTTGGGTTTAATCTTATATTCAATTGGGTCAAAAGCAATTCCTGCTGCTGAGCTAACTCTTTTATCTTTAACGGAAGTAATTGGTGGAATTTTTTGGGTATGGTTACCTTTATTTGGTATTAATGAGATACCATCTACAAATACAATAGTTGGTGGTTTTTTTTCTTTTTGTCTCTATTACTTATTACAGCTTAATTATGAGATGGAATAAAAGATATATTGCATTGAACTAAAATCTTAAAATATGGAACGACCTGATTTTTTTACACTTAAAAATGGTGATAAAGCAAAACTTCCTTTCTCAAAAGAGGAATATAATCAAAGAGTTGAAAAATTAAGATCTGTAATGAGTAAACAAAATCTTGATATGGTTATTTTAACCTCAATGCACAATATAGCATACTATACAGGTTTTATTTATTGTTCTTTTGGAAGACCTTATGGCTGTGTAATAACTGGTGATTATATTACAACAATTTCAGCAAATATAGATGCTAGTCAGCCTTGGCGAAGATCTCATTGTGATAATGTAATCTATACTGATTGGAAGAGAGATAATTTTCTTAAAGCAATAGTCTCTATAATTGGAAGAAAAGATCCACCCAAAAATATAGGTATAGAAAATGATCACATAACATTAGAAATGAGAGAAAAAATTGGTTCAATTTTTACATTCTCGATTTTTAGAGATATTTCAAAAAAACTCATGGAATTGAGAATGATTAAATCAAATGAGGAAATTGAAATTATAAAAAATGGAGCAAGGATTGCTGATATTGGAGGATATGAAATACTTGAAAATATTAAAGAGAACGCTACTGAGATGGAAATTGCTATAAAAGGTAGAGATAAGATGGAAAGAGAGATTGTGAAAGCATATCCTGACGCAGAATATATGGATACTTGGGTATGGTTTCAGTCTGGAATCAATACTGATGGTGCCCATAATCCAAAAACAAATCGTAAATTAATCAAAGGAGATATCTTATCTTTAAATACTTTCCCGATGATATCAGGATACTACACAGCACTAGAAAGAACTTTATTTTTGGATAATATTGATGACGACTCTTTACGAGCATGGGAGGCAAATGTCAAAGTTCATAAAAGAGGTCTAGAATTAATTCAGCCCGGTGTCAGATGTGCAGATATATGTAATGAACTAAATGAATTATTTGCTGAACTTGGATATTTGCAATACAGAACTTTTGGATATGGTCATTCTTTTGGAGTTCTATCTCATTTTTATGGTAGAGAGTCAGGCTTAGAACTTAGAGAGGACATTGATACAGTTTTAAAAGAAAATATGGTTATTTCTATGGAGCCAATGATTTTAATTCCAGAGGGAAAACCAGGTGCAGGTGGTTACAGAGAACATGATATTTTGATTATAGGCAAAGATAGTGCTGAAAATATTACAAAGTTTCCGTTTGGCCCAGAACATAATATTATTAAAGGATAAGATGAATAAAGATAAAATTATTGTTAATAGTTGGAACGAATGGGATCCACTTAAGCACGTTATAGTTGGTAAAGCAGATGGAACTTGCATACCTGCTCCAGAACCCGCTCTTGATGCTAAAGTTCCTGAGGACTCTGATATGAGAGGAAAATTTGGTCCTAGAACTAAAGATACAGTTGATAAAGCTAATCAACTTTTGAACGATTTTTCAAATATATTAACAAAAAGAGGTATTAAAGTTGATAGACCTACACCAATCGATTTTAATCAAAAAACATCAACACCAGATTGGGATGCAGAAACTATGTTTGGATGCATGCCTCCTAGAGATGTTTTGTTAACTGTTGGAAATGAAATATTAGAGGCAACCATGAGTTATAGATGCAGATGGTTTGAATACTTATGTTATCGGCCTCTTTTAAAGAAATATTATAATAGCGACCCAAATATGAGGCATGAATCTGCTCCAAAACCAAGATTAACAGAGGCAGATTACAGAAAAGATTATTTATCAGATAAAATAGGAATTCAAAAAAGACTCAAATGGACTGAGGACAAATTTTTTGTAACAACTGAAGAAGAACCATTGTTTGATGCTGCAGACGTTTTAAGATTTGGAAAAGACTTGGTTGTTCAGCACGGATTTACAACAAATTTGAAGGGTATAGACTGGTTAAAAAGACATTATGAAAATCACAGAGTTCATGCAGTTAATTTTCCTGGAGATCCGTATCCAATTCATATAGATGCAACTTTTACACCCATCAAAGAAGGACTTATAATTAATAATCCTCAAAGAAGATTACCTAATGAGCAAAGAAAATTATTTGAGAATAATGGATGGGAAATAATTGATGCTGCTCAACCCGCTCATAATGAACCACCACCTCTTTGTTATTCATCTGTATGGCTTTCAATGAATGTATTAGTTTTAGATCAAAAAACAGTGTGCGTTGAAAAAAGTGAAAAATATCAAGCAGAGCAACTTGACAAACTTGGTATGGAAGTAATACCTGTTGAATTAAGAGATGCCTATGCATTTGGTGGTGGATTACATTGTTGTACTGCTGATGTTTACAGAGAGGGCACTTTAAAAGATTATTTTCCAAAACAATAAATTAACTTGGGTCTTTTTTTAAAAAATCTATGTAATTTACTACTTCTTCAAATTTTTCATCAGGTATATCTTTATAACTTGAAGAAAATTTTTGTTTTACACATAAAGCTATATGTGCATATGGATTTCTTCCTTTAGGATGATTTGGATGATCTGGTAATTGTCCTTTTAAATAATCACCAGCTTGTTGAATTATTTTCCATAATTTTGATGCATTTTCTTTATTCATTTATTTTGAAATATTATAATGCTATCTTTAAATAGTAAAATATGTCTAAAGTTTTCAAAATAGGAATAACAAGTAATAACAATAAAAAGATTCAAGAAGTAGAGTCAATTGAGGTTTTGGCTAACAAGGGTGTAGTAGGAGACAGACATTTTGATAATTATAATGATCCCTATTGTCAGTTATCATTAATTGAAGCTGAAAACATTGATGAATACAATGTGAAATTTGGACTCAATATTCCTTACTTAGACTTTAGACGAAATATAATTACCAAGGGAATAAAACTTAATGATTTGGTAGGTAAAAAATTATCAATAGGAAACGTAGAAGTGGAGGGGATTGATTTATGTAGACCATGTAGACATCTTACTGAGATGCTAGATCAAGAAAATATTCTTAAAGAGTTTCTAAGAAAAGGAGGCTTAAGATGTCAAATACTTTCTTCATCTAAAATAAAAGTTGGTGATTCGATTAAAGTTATATCTTATTAATTAATTTTTTTTAGACTTATCAATATCGAATTTTTCTAAAGCGGTTGGGGGATTGCTTTCAATAGATTTTGTATCTTCATCAAATGATTTTAATCTTTCAAGTTCCTTTTGTCTTAACCTTTGTTCTCTTAAATTTTCTCTTTGTTCTTTAGCCTTTTGTTCTCTATCAAATTTTTCTTCCCATTCTTTAATTTTGATAAATTCAAGCTCTTTTTCTTTTTCTTCCTCTTGCTTAATTAATTTTAAAACTCTTTCTTTTCTTTTCTTTTCTTTTAATTCTTTTGATATTTGTTCTTCTTCTCTAACTTTTAAATCAATATCTTTTCTATTTTGTTCTTCCTCTCTAGTTTTAAGTTGTTTTTCTTTATTTCTTAAATCATTAGTTATTAAAGTTAAGTTTTCATCTTTTTTGATTAATCTATCGTTTTCAATTTTTTGATTTTCTTCTTTTACTTTTAATTCTTTTTCTTTATTTCTTAATTCTTCCTCACGTATCTTTATCTTATTTTCTTCTTTTCTTAATTTATCTTCCCAAATTCTTAATTCTTTTTTTTCTTTTATTATTTGGTTATTCTCCTGAAGTTTTTTTAATTTAATTTCTTTAATTTTCTTAATTTCTTGATTTTTTTTATAGTTCGTAATCGCTGAACTTAATGATTTAGTTGTAATAGACGCTAGTTTAGCCAAACTACTACTTTTATCTTTTACTTTTTTTCTTTTAGTTTTAAATTTTGTTAATTTCTTGTTAGGCATATTTTTTTTAAATACTATTTGAACAAAGAAACTATAACTTATCAACAATTTCTATAAAAAAATTTTATAAAACCGGCTATTTTGAGTTACAACCTGTAAGTGTTAATTATATTATTTTTTGTTGTTAAATAATCTTTTTGCATTAAATAAATCAAAATATTATCAAGATTTAGTGAATAAATTAAATAAATTAATAATTGCATGTGACGGTGAGTCTGCGAGTGGCAAAAGTACTGCCGCAAAACTAATTTCAAAAAAGTATAAATTATTATTAGTTAACTCAGGTTTACTTTATAGGTATGCAAGTAAATTGTTAATAAATAATAATCCAAAAAATCAGGTTACTTATCTTCGAAAGAAGTTTGATAATGTTTCATATAAAAATATTGCTAAACAAAGTCTGCACACTGAAAAAATAAGTGACCATGTAGCAGTTTTAGCTAAGAATAAAAAAATAAGAAAAATTGTAAATAAATTTCAAAAAAAGATTATAAAGA
>CACJXB010000003.1:0-47980 GCA_902597265.1 uncultured Pelagibacteraceae bacterium
TTTCCCAATTGATCCAGGTGCAAATGCTGCATTAGGTGGAATGGCTTCAACCTCAGCTTCAGGAACTATGGCAGTCAAATATGGAACAATGAAAACAGTTATTTCAGGTCTAACGGTAGTTTTACCTAATGGTGATATCATTAAGACAGGTGGTAGGACCAAAAAAACATCTGCAGGTTATAATTTAACAAATTTATTTATAGGAGCAGAAGGAACCCTAGGAATTATTACTGAAGTTCACTTAAGATTATCTCCTATACCAGAAAGTATAATGAGTGCAGTTTGTCATTTTCCTTCCTTAGAGGATGCAGTTATGACAGCTCAACAGGTTATTCAGTATGGTATTCCAATTGCCAGAATAGAAATGCTTAACGCAGATCAAATGGGCATCAGTATTAATTATTCAAAGTTAAAAGATATTAAGGCAGTTCCAACTTTATTCTTTGAATTTCATGGATCAGAGATTTCAAATAATGAAAATATAAAAATTGTAGAGGACATATCAAAAGATAATAATGGCAGTTCGTTCAAATGGGCAAAAGATTTAGAGGAAAGGAATAAAATTTGGAAAGCAAGATGGGATGTTTATTACTCTGTAAAAGCCTTACATAATAATGGAAGAGTCTACTCTACTGATGTATGTGTTCCAATTTCAAATATAACTGAATGTGTAAAATTTGCTGAAGAACAAGCAAAAAAATTTGGAGTTCGGGCTCCAATGGTTGGTCATATGGGTGATGGAAATTTTCATGTGGTTTTACCTTATGATCCTGCAAAAAAAGAAATGTATAAACAAATAAGAGCTTTTAATGATACATTAATAAGAAAAGCATTAGAGCTTAATGGGACTATTACCGGCGAACACGGTGTAGGACTGCACAAAAAAGAGTATTTGTTAGAACAACATCCTGATAATATTCCAGTAATGAAATCAATTAAAAGAACTTTGGATCCAAACAATATAATGAATCCAGGTAAGATTTTTGATCTTAATTAATTAAATTTAAATTTGGTATGAAAAAAATTTTGATTACTAGGAAATTAATCAAAGAAAGTGAAGATAAAGCATCAAAAACGTTTGACCCAATTTTCAACTCAAATGATGAATTATACTCTCAGACAAAAGTAATAGAAATGAGTAAAGGCTGTGATGGTATTTTGACTTCGCTAACTGATAAAATGGATAAACAAACAATTGAAAAATTACCTGATACTATTAAAATAATTTCAAACTTTGCAGTTGGATTTGGTAATATAGATTTAGAAGCTGCAAAAAAAAAAGGTATAGCAGTAACAAACACACCTGAAGTTTTATCTGATGCAACTGCTGAAATAGGCATACTATTAATTCTTGGCGCTTGCAGAAGAGCTTCAGAGGGTATCGAGTCTGCGCGAGAAGGTGGATGGAAATGGTCAGCAGATTATTTGATAGGAAAACAATTAACTGGATCAAGACTTGGTATTTTAGGCATGGGGAGAATTGGACAAAAAATTGCAAAGATCGCTAAGTCACTTGGTATGGTAATTCATTATCATAATCGATCAAAACTTAGTCAGGAAAAAGAGCAAGGTGCTATTTATCATGAAAATATTAAAAGTCTTTTTTCTGTTTCAGACGTTTTATCTATCTGTTGCCCTGCAACAAAAGAAACTGAGAATATGATTAATAAAGAAACAGTGGAATATTTTCCAAAAGGAGCAGTCATAACTAATGTTGCAAGAGGCGATATTGTAGATGATGATGCATTAATTGACGCTTTAAACAGACGTAAAATTTACGCAGTTGGGCTCGATGTTTATAAAAACGAGCCAAATTTAAATCCCGGATATCATAAAATAAAATCAGCATTCATTTTACCTCACCTAGGAAGTGCAACAAAGGATACCAGAATTGCAATGGCTAATTTAGCAATTGATAATGTTGATGAATTTTTTAAAACTGGTAATTGTAAAAATAAAGTAAATTAATTCTAGTATAGATTGTAAAAAATTTAAATTTCTGCGACAACTCCGCTTTTTTTTAGAAAGACTCTAAGGTCAATCTATGCTTAAATTAATTAGTTAATTAACTGACATAGGAGAAATAATGACAAAAGAAAATAAATCATTGAAGGTAAAAACATCTTCAAGACGTAAGTTCTTTAAAACTGCTGCTAAAGCTGGTGCTGTAGCTGCAGCCGCTGTTGCAATGCCAAACATAGCAACTGCTGGCGGTCATAAAACTTTAAAGATGCAAGCTGCATGGCCAAGTGGAGCAAACATCTTTTTCGAAATGGCCGGTGACTACTGCAAAATGGTAGATGAAATGTCTGGTGGAACATTAAAGATTGATCTTCAACCAGTTGGAGCAGTCGTAAAGACTTCAGAAATCGGACAAGCGGTTAGTTCCGGTGTAGTAGATATGGGTCACTGGGTGACTGCATATTGGTATGGTAAAAACCCTGCTGCATCTTTATTTGGAACTGGTCCTTCATACGGGATGTCATCTCAAGAAGTAATGGGATGGATGGAATATGGTGGAGGAAGAAAACTATATGATGAAACTCTTGCAAAAGTAGGTTTTGATTATGTTGGTTTCTTTCATATGCCTATGCCAGCTCAGCCTTTTGGTTGGTTCAAAAAGAACGTAACTAAAGTATCTGATGTTAAAGGTATGAAGTATAGAACAGTTGGTCTTGCGACTAACGTTTTAACTGCAATGGGAATGGTAGTTAGACAATTACCAGGTGGTGAAATTCAGCCAGCTATGAAAACTGGTTTGATTGAAGCTGCTGAGTTTAACAACCCTACTTCAGACTCTCAATTTGGTATGCAAGATGTTTCTAAGCATTATCACTTAGGAAGCTTCCACCAATCTCAAGAGATGTTTGAAATACCAGTAAACAAAAAAACATATAATAGTTTATCACCAGCACACCAAGCAATTCTAAAGAATGCTGCTTATGCTGCTAATAGTGATAACTACTTTAAAGCTTTAGTAAGATACTCAGCTGACTTAGCTAAGTTAATGAATGAGCACAAAGTAAATGTTTACCAAACTTCTGATGAAATCTTAGCTCAACAATTAAAAGGTTGGGACAAGGTAATCGGTGATTTCAATAAGAAAGATCCTTTCTTTAAGAAAATCGTAGATTCTCAGAAAGCATATGCGAAGAGAGTAATGAAATACTTGCTGATGAATCAGCCTAATTACAAACTTGCGTATGAAAATGAGTTTGGTCCAATTGCAAAAGTTAAGATATAATTAACTTTTATAAATTTTAATAAGGGGGCCTCGGCCCCCTTTTTTATTTGATTATTTAAGAACAATTCAATAAAAGTTTATATCTATGATGAGATCTTACATAAAATTTGCTGATCGTTTAAGTGTCTCAATGGGAAAAGCATTTTCATGGTGTATTGTAATTTTAATGGGGGGAACGTGTTATGAAGTTTTTATGGCATATGCTTTAAATGCACCAACTTTATGGAATTTTGATTTTAGTCTTCAAATGTATGGAGCAATTTTTATGATGGCTGGTGCCTATACTTTATGTACAGAGGCACATGTAAGAGGAGATGTAATTTATAGACTTTTTTCACAACGAACACAGGCTTGGATAGATGTTGTTTTATATTTCATTTTCTTCTTTCCTGGCGTTATTGCTTTAGCTTTTTATGGGTACGAATATGCAGCATTGGCATGGAAGATAAAAGAAACTAGTTGGAATAGTCCTGCACAAATTCAAATTTATATGGCAAAATCTTTGATACCTTTGTCTGGAAGTCTTTTGACCCTCCAAGGAATAGGAGAAGTTTTTAGATGCATTATTTGTATTAAAACTGGAAGTTGGCCAGAAAGAGGAACTGAGCGTGATGCTGAAGAAACTGAAAAAGTATTAATGAGAACTTCACAAGAAGGAAATAAAGAAGATGTTATTTAGCCTAACAAATCCTGAAGTAGCAATTATGATGATGGGGATATTTTTATTTGCCGTCTTATTAGGTTTTCCTATTGCGTTCACTTTAATGGCGATGGGTCTTGGTTTTGGATATTATGCTTACTTTGATCCGACTAAGATGGAGCATCTTTTTGATAATAGGATATTTCAACTCTTTGTTCAAAATACCTATACTGTAATGGACAACAATGTGTTGACCGCAGTTCCCCTCTTTTTGTTTATGGGATATTTAGTTGAAAGAGCTGGGATTGTTGCAAAATTATTTTTTGCAATAAGATTAGCATCTCACAAGCTTCCAGCTTCAATGGCAGTTGCTGCATTAATTACTTGTGCACTATTCTCAACTGCTACAGGTATCATAGGAGCAGTAGTAACTTTAATGGGCCTTCTTGCTTGGCCAGCAATGATTAAAGCTGGTTATGATAAAAAATTTGCATCTGGAATTATTTGTTCAGGTGGTTGTTTAGGAATTTTAATTCCACCAAGTATTATGTTAATCGTCTATTCTGTAATTGCTCAATTATCGCCTTTAAGATTATTTGCAGCTGCAATTTTCCCGGGATTAATGCTAGCAGGACTTTATATCGGTTATGCAATATTTAGGGCTTGGATGAATCCCTCAATAGCTCCAAAACCTGCGGCAGAGGAGATTCCTCCTACTGCAGTAATTATGAAAGAAGTTTTAGTTTCTTTCTTACCTTTATTCTCATTAATCATCTTAGTTTTGGGAACAATACTAGCAGGTATAGCAACCCCAGCAGAGGCAGCCGCTGTTGGTGCATTTGGTTCATTAGTGCTTTCATATTTTTATAAAACTCTTAAATGGAAAAATTTTAAAGAGTCAGTTTTTCTTACAGCAAAAACAACAGCCATGATTATGTGGTTATTTATTGGATCGTGGACATTTGCCTCAGTATTTTCATACTTGGGAGGGCATGAAGTTTTTGAGCATTTTTTTAAATCTTTAAATTTACAGCCTTGGCAGTTTTTAGTTATTACCCAATTAATTATATTTTTATTGGGATGGCCTCTAGAATGGACCGAAATATTAATCATATTCGTACCAATTTTTTTACCATTGGTTGAATTTTTTGGAGTTAATCCATATTTCTTTGCAATGTTAATTGCTTTAAACTTACAAACCTCATTTCTGACACCCCCCATGGCAATGTCAGCTTATTATTTGAAAGGAGTTCAATCAAAAAATGTTGAACTTATGCAAATTTTTGGAGGAATAATGCCATTTTTAGGCATTGTAATTTTAGCGATGGTTTTAATGTATTTATTCCCAGGAATAGCACTTTGGTTACCAGAGACATTATTTGCAAATTAATTTTGAATGACAGATATATTTTCTTTAAGTCTTGAGGAACTAGCAAAAAATATAAATGATGCTCAACTTACATCAGTCGAAGTTTGTGAAAAATATATAGAAAGAATAAATAAGTTTGAAAAAGATGTAAAAGCTTGGGCACATTTTGATAAAAAGGTTTTATTAGAAAAAGCAACCGAGGCTGATGATCATAGAAGATCAGGAAAACCAGTAGGACCACTGCATGGAGTGCCGATAGCAGTTAAAGATATTATAGGAACTGTTGATATGCCCACTGAGTGTGGAACAGTAATCAGAAAAGGAAAATCATATTCTCAAAATGCTGAAATAATTGATTTGCTTCACACATCAGGAGCAATCGTTATGGGCAAAACTGCAACCTCAGAACTTGCTTACTTAGGACCTCCAGCTACAACTAATCCTCATGATAAAAACAGAACACCAGGTGGATCATCTAGTGGATCGGCAGCTTCGGTTGCTTCCTTTATGGCACCAGCTTCTATTGGCTCTCAAACAGGAGGATCTATAATAAGACCAGCTTCTTATTGTGGTGTAGTCGGTTATAAACCAAGTTACGGGCTTATCTCAAGAAACGGAGTTCTTAGAACCTCATACAGCTTAGATCAGATTGGTATGTTTGGTCGTAAAGTCGAAGATGTAGCAATGTTGGCTAAGGTATTAATAAAAAAAGATAAGTACGATCCAGCTACAATCCATTACTCTACAGAAAATATTCTTGCTGAAACGAAGAAAGGCCCAATTTTTGAGCCTAAGTTTATTTTTTATAAAACTGATCACTGGAAAATAATTGATAAAAAATCACGAGAGTCTTTTGAATATTTTATTAAATCTTTTAAAAAAAATATTGAGATATTTGACACTCCCTCATATTTTAAGGATATACACAAATATCATAAAATTATTCATGAAACAGACTTAGCCAATAATTTTTCTGTTTATTTTAAAAAATTTAAAAATAAACTTTCAAAGTATATGCAAGATGCTATTTCAAATGGAAATAAATACACTGCAAAGGAATACGCTGAGGCAATTGATTTTATGAAAAGAAGTTATGAATCTTATGAGGAAGTATTTGAAGACTATCATGGAGTACTATCCCCATCTAGTCCTGGTGTTGCACCTAAAGGATTAAAGAGTACTGGAACAGCAGAATTCAATAAAGTCTGGTCTTATCTAGGTACCCCTTGCATATCACTGCCTTTACTTGAGGGTGAAAATAATTTACCATTAGGAGTTCAATTAATTGGCAACAAATATGATGATCATAGATTTTTAGGTGTTGCTAATTGGCTTGAGAAGGAGTGTCAGGAATAATTGTATGAATAAAATAACAACAATAATAGGTTTGTCATTTGCTGTTTTCTTTTTAATTGGTCTAGCGACTACTCTTACTAGATCAATGATGATTGGTTTTTTAGACGTCATACCGGTTTATCTTTTAATGGGTGCTGCCATCATAATGATGATTTACGAAGCCTTCTTTGATAAAAGTTAATTAATCGTAAATTGAATAACTCAAAGAAAAACTTTTTTTCATTTTCCTTGTTATTTATTCAGCCAATTTTTATGGCTAGTAATCTTGTTGTAGCAAGAGGGGGTGTTGAGTTTGTGCCTCCAGTATCATTAGCTTTTTGGAGATGGACAGTAGTTTTTTTAATATTATTACCTTTTACATACATAACATTAAAAAAAAATATTAAGATCATTAAAAAAGAATATAAAAAATTATTTTTTTTAGGCTCAATGGGATGTGGAGTATGCGGAGCCTTTCCATTTTTGGCAGGTGAAACTACAACTGTAACAAATATGGGAATTATTTATACATCTTCACCTGTGTTCATTATTTTGATTTCATACTTTTTTTTTCGTGAAAAAATAAATTTCACAAAAATAATTGGATTAATCCTATGTTTAGTAGGAGTCTTTACAATCATTATAAAAGGAGATTTAAATTTATTAATTAATCTGCAATTTACAATTGGTGATTTATGGATGTTGGCTGCTGCTATTGGATGGGCATTATATTCAATTTATTTATTTTACTGGAATTCAAAACTAAAAATTTTTGAGAGATTTACTTTAATATCATTTTTTGGAGCTTTAAGTTTATTACCATTCTATATTGGTGAGGAAATATTTTATAAACAAACAGTTTTTATACCTGAATTTTATTTCTGGGTAATTTTTGCTGCTATCTCGCCAGGAATAATTGCTTTTACACTTTATACTGTTACTCAAAAAAAATTAGGTGCGTCTTTGACAGGTTTCACTCTTTATGTTTTTACAGTCTATGGAGCGATTTATGGGTATTTTTTATTTGATGAAAAATTTGAAAATTATCATTTCATAGGAACAATCCTGGTGTTTTTTGGCATATACTTAGCAAAGAAAAAAAATGTTAAAAAAGTTTAGGAATATTTTGTTGTTATTTTTTCAAATAATTATTTTTGTTTACATTTTAGTTATAGTTTTTTTATATTTTTATCAGAGAAGTTTATTATACCATCCTAATGAAAATAATTATTCCGGTGATCAAATATCAGTCCCTATTGAAAAAGTAAGAATTAATACAGAGGACAATATTGATTTATTGGGCTGGTTTCATGAAAAAGATTTACAAAAATATAAAACAGTTTTATTTTTCCACGGAAATGCTGGTTCTCTCGAAAATAGAATTCATAAATTAAATCATTTCAATAAAATGGATGTTAACTTCTTAATAATTGCCTGGAGAGGGTTTAGTGGCAATAAAGGGAAACCATCTGAGGAAGGACTTTATAAAGATGGAAGAAGTGGAATAAATTGGCTAGTTAAAAAAGGTGTCAAAGAGAATAATATTGTCATTTATGGAGAGTCATTAGGAACTGGTGTAGCAACTCATGTGTCACAAAATAAAAATTTTGCTGGCGTTGTATTGGAAACTCCTTTTACTTCTATGATTGATGCAGCAAAAACATTTTATCCATACATCCCTGTAGGTTTATTGTTGAAAGATAAATTTGATAATAAAAGTAAAATTAAGAATATAAAAGTTCCAATTTTAATAATGCATGGTGAAGCTGATCAAATAGTTCCTTTTTTCATGGGCAAAAAAATGTACGAAAAAGCAAATATGCCAAAATATTCTTATTTTACAAAACATGACAATCATATGATGGAGTATGATGAAAATCTTGTTAAAGCTCTTGACTCTTTTTTAAAAAGTTTAAATTAAGCCACAATCTTAACAAATATATTTCAGAATTTAATTTTATTAAAAGATAATGAAAAAATTATCTTTTTTATTTATTACATTTTTTGTTTTTTTTACCAACGCCTATTCACAAGATGATTTTTTTCAACCAGATGATTTATTTCATATAGATCATATGGACTCTCACAACAAAGAATTTAGTCTATATTTCAAAGTAAGAGAAAAATCTATTTTAGCAAAAGGTGAAAATGAAAATTACATAAATGATTATCCAAAAGATCTTTATATCTATAATTACTTAACAAAGTCCTCTTCACCTTTAATTTCTTATGAGTGGTTTCCTTCGCAAGCTAAATATTTTTTACAAGAATACGATTTTCCGGTATTTCCAGATGATTTTGCATATTATCTATTAAAAGATGATAAAACATTAGTAATGATTAGTGCCGTTAAGAGTTTAAATGCTAATTTTAAATATGATATCACCAGTAAAAAACTAGAACTTTATCCTACCACTGGTAAATTCGACTTTATAATCTCCTCATTTTCCAAAGATTGTGGTCATTATAAATTTGATGATAATTATAAATGTAACATCTACAAACCTTTGATCTCAAGTAATTTAATCAATTAATTTGAGTAAAAGCTTCAGCAAATTTTTCTGCTTCAAACAACTGTAGGTCGTCTTCTTTTTCACCTAAGCCTAGTGCAATAATTGAAATTTTATATTTTTTTGCTAAAGCTAACAAAATTCCTCCCTTAGCTGTGCCATCTAATTTTGTCATTATGATACCTGTTATTGGGATAATTTTATTAAATTCTTCGACTTGATTTAATACATTTTGTCCTGAGGTTGCATCTAAAACTAAAATAACATTGTGAGGTGCGTTTGGATCTATTTTTTTTGTGACATTAGCTATCTTTTTATATTCTTCCATTAAATTTTTTTTATTTTGAAGTCTTCCTGCAGTATCTATCAAAACTTGATCAAAATTATTTTTTATAGCTTCATCAACAGCTTTAAAAGCAACAGACGCAGGATCGGCTCCTTGAGATGATTTTACTATTTGAACATCTACTTTACTTGCCCAATTTTCTAGTTGTTCAATTGCAGCAGCACGAAAAGTATCTGAAGCTGCAAACATGACTTTACTGCCGTTAGTCTTCAATATTTTTCCAATTTTACCTATAGTTGTTGTTTTCCCAACACCGTTCACACCAGAAATTAACGTTGCATTAAGCTTTTCTTTTTTTTCAAAAAAAGATTTATTCTCTAAAGGTTTCATTAAAGAAATTATATATTCTTTTAAAATAGAATTTACTTCTTTAGACAAATCTTTACTTGGGTCAATTTTTTTTCTAGAAATTATTTCCTTTATTTCTGAGGCAGCCTCAACTCCTACATCTGATTGAATTAAAAATTCCTCAATTTTATTTAAATTTTCATCATTAATTTCTTTTTTAACAATTATTTCTTTCAGTCCAGTTGTAAACGCTGATGCACTTTTCTTAAATCCAATTTTAAATTTATCAAAGATTCCCATTACAATTTTATATTTATTTCTTTAATATCTGAAACAGGTCCTTTCATGTGAATAGAATTATTTTCATCTATTGAAATTGACAATTTTCCAGTAGAAAACTCTATATCAGTTTTATTTTCTGTAAGATTATTTATTTTACCAGCATATGCTGTAGCACACGCTGCAGTTCCACACGCTTTAGTAAGACCAGCTCCTCTTTCCCAAACCTTTACTTTGATCAAACTTTTATTAAAAATTTGCGCAATTGTCACGTTACATTTTTGTGGGAAGATTTCATGATTTTCAATCTCAGGACCAATTTTCTCTATATTAAAATCCTCAATCCTTTTAACAAAAAAAACAATATGGGGGTTACCCACATTAATTGCAGTACCACCTAAATACTCATTATTATTTGTATCAATAATTTTGATATTTAAATTTTTTGTATCCATTTCTTTTGATAAAGGTATTTCATCCCATTTTAACTTTGCTTTACCAATTTCTGTTGTAACAATTTTTTTTTCTAATATTTCAGATTTTAATTTTCCAGATAGCGTATTTAAAATAATAAGTTTTTTATTTTTTTCATTTGAAATTAAATTTGCAACACATCTCGTTCCATTTCCACATGCTCCAGACTCTCCTCCATCTGAATTAAAAAATCTTAAACTTGCATCTGTAGAACTATCTGGATCAATAAATATTAATTGGTCGCAACCAACAAAATTTCTATCACAAATTTTAACTATCTGATCTTTTGTTAAATTGGTAAATTTCTCTCTATTATCGATTATTACGAAATCATTACCTAATCCATCCATTTTAAAAGCTTTCAAGTCCATATATAGTTATTTAACTTATTTATTGACTTTTTGAACCTCTATTATAATTTGTGGCAGTTTCCGCAAAAACATTAAATTTGCGGTGTCTTTGGAAACAAAGAGATCGACACTAGTCAGCGAGGGTTCGCCCACTAGTGCGATTACTGCTGTGTGTAATAAATATGTTTGAAAATTTAACAAATAAATTTGAGGAAGTTTTTTCCTCATTAAAAAAAGCCCCGTCACTTGATGAAAATCAGGTTGATGAAGGATTAAGAGGAATTAGACAAGCTTTATTAGAAGCTGATGTGTCTCTTGAAGTTGCTAAAGATTTTATTGAAAAGGTTAAACCAAAAGCATTAGGTCAAGAAATTATTAGATCAACATCACCTGGTGATATGGTGGTAAAGATTGTTTATGATGAATTAGTTAATCTTTTGGGTGAAAAAAATAATGATGTAAATTTAAATGCAGTGCCACCAGTACCAATGATGCTGGTCGGGTTACAAGGATCTGGTAAAACAACAACAACAGCTAAACTTGCGAGATATTTAGAGAATACAAAAAAAAAGAAAGTAATGATGGTTAGTTTAGATATTTACAGACCAGCTGCTCAAGAGCAGTTAAAAACTTTAGGTGAACAAAATAATATATTAACTCTTCCAATAATTGAAGGCCAACAACCCAGTGATATTTGCCAAAGAGCAATTAGTGCAGCAAACTTGAATGGCGTAGATATTATCCTATTCGACACTGCTGGTAGAACACAAATAGATTTACAAATGATGAGTGAAATTAAACAGATTGAAAATACCATTAAACCGGCAGAGACTTTTTTAGTTGCAGATTCGCTTACTGGACAAGTAGCTGCATCTGTAGCAAAAGAATTTAATAATACAGTAAATTTATCTGGAATTATTTTAACAAGAGCGGATGGTGATGCGAGAGGTGGAGCAGCTGTAAGTATGAAATTTGTTTCACAGGTCCCAATTAAATTTTTAGGTATTGGTGAAAAGATTGAGAATCTTGAAGTTTTTCATCCAGATAGAATTGCAAATAGAATTCTTGGGATGGGAGATATCGTTTCTCTTGTTGAAAAAGCAGCTCAAGATCTTGAGGAAGAAAATATAAAAAAAACAGAGGAAAACTTAAAAAAAGGACAATACTCAATGCAAGATTATTTAACTCAACTGAGACAAATGAAAAAAATGGGAGGAATCGAAGGTATTATGTCTTTTATGCCTGGAGTTTCAAAAGTGAAATCTCAAATGGATGCAGCTGGTATTGACGAGAGTGTTATTACAAAAAATGAAGCTATAATTTTATCAATGACAAAAAAGGAAAGAGAGAACCCAAAGATAATCGATGGTTCTAGAAAAAAAAGAATTGCTAATGGTTCAGGAACTGATCCGGCCACTATCAATAAATTGTTGAAACAATTTAAAATGATGTCTGAAATGATGAAAAAGATGTCAAAAGGAAATCTGAAAGGTATGTCTGATAAAGGAATACCACCAGAATTATTTAATCAATTAAAATAAAAAGGAGAGTAAATGTTAAAATTAAGATTATCTAGGGGCGGCACAAAAAAGAGACCTGTTTACAAGGTTGTTGTAGCTGACAGTCGATTTGCTAGAGATGGTAGATTTATAGAGAAAGTAGGTTTTTTTAATCCACTATTACCAAAAGAAAAAAAGGAAAGAATTGGATTAGAGGCTGAGAGAATAAAATACTGGCTAGGTCAAGGCGCACAACCTACAACAAGAGTAGCTAGAATTTTAGGTGAGAATGAATTGATGCCTATGCCTGCTAATGGAAATAACCCACAAAAAGCAATTCCAAAAAAAGATAGAAAAAAAGAAGGTTCTGAAGAGGCCAAAAAGGAAGAGCCTCCTAAAGCAGATGCTGCCCCAGCTGGAGAAGTTAAAAAAGATGAAGCTCCAAAAGCAGAGGCTAAAAAAGAGGAAGCCCCAAAAGCAGAAGCTAAAAAAGAGGAAGCCCCAAAAGCAGAAGCTCCAAAAGCAGAGGCTAAAAAAGAGGAAGCTCCAAAAGCAGAGGCTAAAAAGGAAGAAAAGAAATAAAAAAAAGTTTATTTATGTTGCAAGCACAAGTTTTTACACTTTATCCAAAAGTTTTTCCTGGCCCGCTTAATAAAGGCCTTTATGGTAAAGCAATGGCTAAGAGATTGTGGAGCTTAAATGTGATTAATATTAGAGATGCAGCAACAGATAAACATAAAACTGTTGATGACACACCATATGGTGGTGGAACAGGAATGTTGCTTAAACCTGACGTTTTAGCAAAATCCATCGATCAGAATATAAATAAAGGAGAGAGAATTTTTTACCTTTCACCTAAAGGTAAAAAATTTGATCAAAGTCTTGCTGTGGAATTATCTAAGGCAAAATCATTTTCTCTAATTTGTGGACATTTTGAAGGAGTTGATGAGAGAGTTTTAACTACAAGAAATATAGAGGAAATAAGTATAGGAGATTATGTGTTGTCTGGTGGAGAAACAGCTGCAATTGTAGTTCTTGATAGCATAATAAGACTTTTGCCTGGAGTTTTAGGTAATGAAAAATCAGCTTCTGAGGAAACTTTTGAAAATGGTCTTTTGGAGTATCCTCAATATACAAAACCACAGATTTGGGAGCAGAAATCAGTGCCAGATGTGTTATTATCAGGTGATCACGCTAAAATTAAAGACTGGCGTTTATCTCAATCTGAGGCTATAACACGCGTCCGAAGACCAGATATGTGGCAAAAATATAAGAAGAATTAAATTGATAAATACTAAAATGAAAACAATAGAAGAAATAAATCAACACAATGTAAAAAAAATTCTTTCTGAAAAGAAGATCCCTGAGTTTTTTCCGGGTGATGTTGTTAAAGTTGGTGTAAGAATTACTGAAGGAAAAAAAGAAAGAATTCAATATTTTGAAGGTGTTTGTATAGCTAAAAAAAGTAGAGATTTAAATTCCTCATTTACGGTTAGGAAAATATCTTTTGGAGAAGGTGTTGAGAGAACATTTCCATTATTTGGAACAGTTATTGACACTATTAAGGTTATTCGTTCTGGAAAAGTACGAAGAGCAAAATTATATTATTTAAGAGATAGAACTGGTAAATCAGCAAGAATTACAGAAAAGATTAGAAAAAAAATCGGTATAGATATTGAAGTTAAACCTGAAACAGTAACAGAAGAGAATCTTGCTCCTGTTACTCTTAAAGAAGAAGATAAAAAAGAAGCTCCTAAAGCAGAAGTTAAAAAGGAAGAAGCTCCAAAAGCAGAAGCTAAAAAAGAAGCAGAAAGCTCAACAGAAAAAAAATAATTTTTTTTTCAATGCCAAATACACTTTACGATAAAATTTGGAATGACCACTTAGTTGATCAGCAAACTGATGGTACAGCTTTATTATTTGTTGATAGACATCTTGTTCACGAAGTAACTAGCCCTCAAGCTTTTGAAGGTCTCAGAAATTCAAATCGAAAAGTAAGGCATCCAAATTTAACATTAGCTGTTGCAGATCACAATGTTCCAACGACTGACAGGACAAATGGTATATCAGACCAAGAGTCTAAAATTCAGGTGGATACATTGGAAAAAAATTGTAAAGAATTTGGTATACAACTTTTTGGTATGAATGATAAAAGACAAGGAATTGTTCATATAATTGGACCCGAGCAAGGATTCACCCAACCAGGCACAGTAATTGTTTGTGGAGATAGTCATACAGCTACACACGGTGCATTTGGAGCTTTAGCATTTGGAATTGGAACGTCAGAGGTTGAACATGTTCTAGCAACACAAACCTTAGTGCAAAAAAAAGCAAAAAATTTTAGAATTAATGTTAACGGAAAACTTCCTTTAGGAGTAACATCAAAAGATGTAATCCTACAAATAATTGGAAAAATTGGAACAGCTGGAGGCACCGGGTGTGTTGTTGAATATGCTGGTGATTTGATTAGATCACTAAGTGTGGAACAAAGGATGACTATATGCAATATGACTATTGAAGGTGGTGCAAGAGCAGGATTGATTGCACCAGATGAAAAGATATTTAAATATTTAAGTGGAAAACCAATGTCTCCTAAAGGTGAAAAATGGGACAAAGCTTTAGAATATTGGACGAGTTTAAATTCAGATGATGATGCGACATTTGAAAAAGAAATAAGTTTAGAGGCCAATGAAATTTTACCTATGATAACATGGGGAACATCTCCACAGGATGTAATAACGATTGATGGTAAAGTCCCAAATCCTAATGCTGAGAAAGATGAGGATAAAAAGAATTCATTAGAAAGATCTTTAAAATATATGGGTTTAAAACCTAACATGGCTGCTAAAGATATTAAAATAGATAAAGTTTTTATTGGCAGCTGTACAAATGGAAGAATAGAAGATTTAAGAGAAGCAGCAAAAATTTTAAAAGATAAAAAAATAGCCTCTCATGTCCATGCTATGGTGGTACCAGGATCTGGATTAGTCAAAGAGCAAGCAGAACAAGAAGGTCTAGATAAGATATTTGTTAGCTCAGGATTTGAGTGGAGAGAACCAGGTTGTTCAATGTGCTTAGCAATGAATGCAGATAAATTAAAACCAGAAGAAAGATGTGCATCAACATCTAATAGAAATTTTGAGGGGAGACAAGGTAGAGGTGGAAGAACTCATCTTGTAAGTCCAGGAATGGCAGCGGCAGCAGCTATTTCAGGAAATTTAGATGATGTTAGAAAGTATCAAAGTTAATGCAGAAATTTACTAATTTAAAAAGTATTCCAGCATATTTACCAATAGTAAATATCGATACAGATATGATTATTCCAAAGCAATTTCTTAAAACAATTAAAAGAACTGGACTTGGTAAAAATCTTTTTTATGAGATGAGGTATGATGTAGAGGGAAAAATAATTAATGATTTTATTCTTAATCAAAGTCCTTTCAATGAGTCAAAAATTTTAATTGCAGGAAAAAATTTTGGATGTGGTTCATCTAGAGAACATGCTCCATGGGCATTATTAGATTTTGGTATTACATGCGTTATTAGTTCTAGTTTTGCAGACATATTTTATAGTAATTGTTTTAAAAATGGAATTTTGCCAATTATTCTCGATGATGAGAAAATAAAAGAATTATCAGAGTATGCAAATAGAAAAGAGGAAATTTCGGTTGATTTAAATGATGAGAAAATAGTTTACGGAAATAATGAAGTAAAATTTAAAGTAGATTCTTTTAAGAAAAAGTGTCTCTTAGAAGGCTTAGACGATATAGCCTTATCTTTGAAAAAATCAGATAAAATAGAAATTTTTGAAAAAAATTTAATAAATAAAAAACCATGGATTATTTATGATTAAAGTAAAAAAAAGGAAAATTTTATTACTTCCTGGGGATGGGATTGGTCCAGAGGTTATAGCAGAAGTAAGAAAGACTATAAATTGGTTTAATGAAAAAAAGTCTCTTGATTTTGAAATTGATGAAGATTTAGCAGGAGGATGTTCTTATGATAAACATGGTACACCGATAACTGATGAAGTTTTTTACAAAGCATTAGAAAGTGCAGTCGTTATGTTAGGTGCTGTTGGTGGACCCAAGTGGGACAAAGTAGAGTTTTCTAAAAAACCAGAAAGAGCACTTTTAAAATTAAGAAAAGAACTTAAGCTTTTTGCAAATTTAAGACCTGCGATATGTTTTAAACAGTTAGTTGATGCATCAACTTTAAAACCTGAAATTGTTTCTGGTTTAGATATAATGATAGTGAGAGAGTTAACAGGTGGAATTTACTTCGGTGAACCAAGAGGAATTAAACCAATTGAAAATGGTGAAAGAAAAGGTATTAATACTCATACTTACACAAGCAGTGAGATAGTCAGAGTAGCTAGGGTTGCTTTTGATTTAGCAAAGAAACGATCTAACAGAGTTACCTCTTGTGAAAAATCAAATGTTATGGAAGCAGGACAACTTTGGAAGGAAGAAGTACAAGCACTTCATGATAAAGAATTTAACGATGTAGAACTAAATCATATGCTTGCAGATAATTGTGCAATGCAACTTTTACGAAATCCAAAACAATTTGATGTAATTGTAACAGATAATCTTTTTGGAGATATGTTATCTGATCAAGCATCAATGTTAACAGGATCACTAGGACTCTTACCTTCAGCTTCTTTAGGAGCAAAGAATAAAGATGGTGAGATGAGAGCAATGTACGAGCCTATTCATGGATCTGCTCCTGATATAGCAGGTAAAGGTGTTGCAAATCCGATTGCTACAATTTTAAGTTTTGCTATGGCCTTAAGATATTCTTTAGATCTTGATAAAGAGGCAGAGGCCTTAGAAAAAGCGGTTCAGAGCGTGTTAAATGAGGGCCTTAGAACAAAAGACATCTTATCTAAAGGAATGAAAGAAGTATCCACATCAGAAATGGGTGATGCGATAATTTCAAAATTGCAATAATTAACTAATTATCTTAAACTTATAACATGCCAAGCTATACAGCACCTGTTGAAGATATGATGTTTCTTTTTGAAAAATTGAGAAATAATCAAAAATATAATGAACTGGATAAGTATAAAGAAGTCACATCTGATTTAGTAAAAGACATTTTACAAGAGGCAGCGAAAATTAATCAAAATCTTATTTTGCCATTAGCAAAGGTAGGAGATGAAAATCCCGCAGTTTTGGAAAATGGTGTAGTTCGAACTCCGCCTGGTTATAAAGAGGCATATAAAAAGTATATCGAAGATGGATGGACATCTCTATCTTGTGATCCAAAATATGGAGGACAAGGTATGCCAAAAACAGTAAGCGCATTTTTTGATGAGATGCTGTCATCAGCTAGTCTATCTTTTAAACTTTATAGCGAGTTAAGTATTGGTGCATATAATTGTATAAATCATCATGCCACTGATGAAATTAAGAATAGATATTTACCGAAAATAGTTGAAGGAAAATGGAGTGGTACTATGTGCTTAACAGAACCAGTATGTGGTACTGATTTAGGATTACTTAAAACGAAAGCAAAAAAACAATCTGATGGAACTTTTAAAATAACTGGTCAAAAAATCTTTATTACGTCTGGAGATCATGATTTAACAGAAAATATTATTCACCTAGTTTTAGCGAGAGCGGATGATTCACCAGCTGGTACAAAAGGAATAAGTCTATTTTTAGTGCCAAAATTTGTTGTAAAAGATGATGGATCATTGGGTCCAAGAAATGGGATATCGACAGGGTCAATTGAGACTAAGATGGGTATTAAAGGATCTGCTACATGTGTTTTAAATTTTGATGATGCCACTGGTTATATGATAGGCGCTAAAGAAAAAGGTTTGAGTGCTATGTTTACCATGATGAATCTTGAGAGAATAATTGTTGGTATTCAAGGTTTAGGTATTTCAGAAATTGCTTACCAAAATTCTCTTTCTTACGCAAAAGAGAGAAAACAAGGAAAAACTAATAATTCAAAATCGAAAAATGGAGCTGACTGTATTATTGAACATGCCGATATCAGAAGAACATTGTTAAATATGAAGTCAATTATTGAAGGTGAGAGAGCTTTATGTTTTTGGTTATCTCAACAAACAGAAGTTAGCTTAAATCATTCAAATGAAAAAGTTCGTCAAGAGGCATCTGATTATGTATCTTTGATGACACCTGTCGTAAAATCATTATTTTCTGACTTGGCTATGGAAATCACTAGTGATGCAATGCAAATTCACGGTGGCTATGGTTATACAAAAGATCAGGGTATAGAACAGTTATATAGAGATAATAGAATAACACCCATTTATGAGGGAACTAATTCAGTACAAGCTGCTGACCTAGTTTTTAGAAAACTATCAAATAAAAATGGAAATATAATTTTCAAATTTTTAGATCAGATAAAATCTGAATGTAATTTAAACAATGAAAAAATTAAATCATTTGTATCAGATTTTAATGACCATCTAAATATCTTAAAAAAATTTAGTGAATGGATGATAGATAAAGCAAAAACAGAAAAAGATGATGTCAGCGCAGCAGCAAACGACTATTTAAAAACTTTAGGCTATGTTTCTATTGCATACGCATGGATTAAAGTTTTGGAGGTAAGCTTTAAAGACTTTAATGAGAATAAAAATTTCTATGAGGATAAAATAGATACTGCAAGATTCTATTTTGATAAAGTATTGCCAAGAGCTGAACAACATTATAAATCAGCTATTTCTGGTAGCTCAAATATTATGAGTTTCAAATTTAGCTAAATTAAAATGAGCCATTACGATACCAATCTGGATAAAAATAGTGCCAATTATGTACCATTAACTCCTTTAACTTTTTTAAAAAGAGCAAAAGAAATTTATCCAAATTATGAAGCAATTATTTATGAAGACCGAAAATATACATGGGACCAGGTCTATAAACGAACTGTTAAATTTGCGAGTGCATTAAACAAATTAGGTATTAAAAAAGGCGACACTGTCTCATTTTTAGCTTTTAATACACCTGAAATTTTTGAGGGTCATTATTCAGTGCCTATGACTGGCGCAGTATTAAATACAATTAATATAAGATTGGATGCCAAAACTATTGCATACATTTTAGATCATAGTGAGGCAAAAGTATTAGTTGTAGATAGACAACTTCATATTGAAGTAAAGAAAGCACTGAGCACTTTAAAAAAAAAAATAGTTATCATTGATATTGATGATAAATTTGCTGATCAATCGAAATGTGAGAAAATTGGTGAATTGGAGTATGAAAGTTTTCTAAATTCAGGTGATGAAAATTATAAGTGGGAAATGCCAAAAGATGAATGGCAAGCAATATCACTAAGCTATACATCTGGCACAACGGGCAACCCTAAGGGTGTCGTCTATCATCATAGGGGCTCATATTTGATGTCTACAGGAAGTGCTGTTGCATGGAATATGCCTAATAGACTAAATTTTTTAACTATTGTACCAATGTTTCATTGTAATGGCTGGGGTTATCCTTGGACTGTTCCCATGTTGAATGGAAAAACTATTTGTTTAAGAAATATTGATGTAAAAAAAATATTTGATTTAATTGACAAACATAGCGTAACTCATTTTGGCGGAGCACCGATAGTATTAAATATGATCACAGGTGCACCTGACGCAGACAGGAAAAAAATTAAAACAAAAAGTTTACGTTCTTACAGCAGGAGCCCCTCCACCAAGTATTATCTTCAAAAAAATGAAAGAACTTGGATTTGAAGTCATGCATGTTTATGGATTAACAGAAACTTATGGGCATGTAACACAATGCGCTTGGAATGATGCTTGGAATGAATTTGATGAAGAAAGACAAAATGAGATTAAAGCAAGACAAGGTGTAAGATATCCTAATACTGAGGGAATCACAGTCATGAATCCAGAAACAATGAAAGAAGTACCAAAAGATGGGAAAACAATTGGTGAAATTATGATTAAAGGTAATGTAGTTATGAAAGGTTATTTTAAGGACAAAGAGGCGACGAACAAAGCTATGGATGGTGGATGGTTTCATTCTGGTGATTTGGCTGTCATGCATCCTGATGGATACGTAAAAATTCAAGATCGATCTAAAGATATAATTATTTCCGGTGGAGAAAATATATCTTCCATAGAAATTGAGAATACTTTAGCAAAACATCCTTCAGTTTCCATTGCAGCTGTCGTAGCTAAACCTGACGAAAAATGGGGTGAAGTTCCATGCGCATTTATTGAGATGGTTAAAGATAAACCTGTCACAGAAAAAGAATTAATAAGTTTTTGTAAAGAAACTCTTGCAGGATTTAAAGTGCCAAAACAAGTCATTTTCTGTGAGCTTCCAAAAACTTCAACGGGCAAAATTCAAAAGTTTGAATTAAGAAAAAAATTTTAGGTAAATAATTGATATTCCAATTAGACAATAAAAATGTTCATGCATCTGATGTAGGCCAGGGTCTAGATGTAAATAGAGAAACAATTGTTTTTTTGCATGGAAGTGGTCTTTCACATATTGTTTGGTCCTTAACTGAGCAATTTTTTTCAAATAAAAATTTTAATGTCCTTTCAATTGATTTACCTGGACACGGAAACTCCGATGGACCTTGCTTGGACAGTATTGAAAAAATTTCAGAATGGTTAGAACAAGTGTTTATCAAATTAAACCTCAAGAATTTAATTTTAATTGGTCATTCACAAGGTTGTTTAGAAATACTTGAATACACATACAAATACAAAAGTAGATTAAAAAAATTAGTTTTTGTTGCTGGGTCGAATAAAATGCCTGTTCATCCTGACCTAATAGAACTTGCACAAAATGGTGATTCAGATGCAGTAAAATTAATGATGAAATGGGGATATGAGGGCTCAAAAAAATTTATTGGAGGTAATCCTGTTGAAAAAATTATTCAATCACCAAGAGACATAAGCGAAATACTGGCCGTAGATTTGAATGCATGCAATAATTACTCAAATGGGCTTAATGCAGCCAAAAAAATAGAAGTCCCTTCAATGCTAATTTTTGGTGAACTTGATAAAATGGTAAACTTAGAATCTGGAAAAAAATTCTCAGATTTAATTAAAAATTCAAGTACTCATATAATCAAAGGATGTGGTCATATGATAATGATTGAAAAAGCATTCGAAATGAGAGAAAAGATTTTAGAATTTTTAAATAAATGAAAAATTATCCTATAGCAAGGTCAAGAAGATTGAGAAGTACTCCTTACACCTCAAGAATTGAAAATCAAGGTGTGACTGCATACACTGTTTATAATCATATGCTTTTACCAGCAGCATTTGGATCGCTAGAAGAATCTTGTGATCATTTAAAAAAAAATGTTCAAGTATGGGATGTAGCGGCTGAAAGACAAGTTGAAATTTCTGGAAAAGATGCCGCTAAACTAATTCAGCTTATGACCTGTAGAGACTTGTCAAAATCTAAAGTGGGCAGATGTTACTACTGTCCTATAATTGATGAAAATGGAAATTTAGTAAATGATCCTGTTATATTAAAATTAGCTGAAGATAGATGGTGGGTTTCAATTGCTGATTCAGACGTGATTTTTTTTGCAAAAGGTTTAGCCTCAGGAAATAAATTTGATGTGAGAATTTACGAACCTAATGTAGATATTTTTGCTGTTCAGGGGCCAAAATCATTCGATTTGATGGAAAAAATTTTTGGTAAAAAAATTAAAGATTTAAAATTTTTTGGATTTGATTATTTTGAATTTAATGGTGTAAAACATCTAATTGCTAGATCAGGTTGGTCAAAGCAAGGAGGCTTTGAGGTTTATGTAGAAAATACTGAATCAGGTTTAGAATTATATGATCAACTTTTTGAATTAGGAAAAGAATTTAATGTAAAACCTGGATGTCCAAATCTTATTGAAAGAATTGAAAGTGGTTTACTTTCTTATGGAAACGATTTTGATAATAATGACAACCCATTTGAATGTGGTTTTGGAAAATACGTAAATTTGGATACGAATATTAATTTTTTAGGTAAAGATAAATTAAAAAAGATCGAAAAAGAGGGAATTAAGAGAAAATTGATGGGCGTGCTCATCGAAACAAACAAAATAAACTTAACTACGTCTCTAAATATTAGAGATAATAATAATAACTTTATTGGAGAGCTTAGATCTGCATGTTATTCACCTCATTTCAAAAAAGTTATTGGAATAGCTATGATTAATCAGCCATATTGTAAAGCTTCTGAATCGGGGATAATAGAAATAGACGGTAATTCTTTAAGCCTTAAAGTTTGCGATTTACCTTTCATCTAGTATAAAAGCTAAATCATGAATATTGCAATTGTAGGAGCAACAGGAAACGTTGGTAGAAAAACTTTAGAGGTCCTTGAAAAAAAAGGACTTCCTATTGAAAATCTTTATTTGCTAGCTTCATCCAGAAGCACTGGAAAGAAAATTTCTTTTAAAGGCAAGGATTATAGTGTTTCAGATTTGGAAAGTTTCGATTTTTCGAAAGTAAAAATTGCTTTTTTTGCAGCTGGAGGAAAAATCTCAGAAAAATATGCTGGACAAGCTGCAAAGTATTGTATTGTGATTGATAATTCCAGCTTTTATAGGATGGACTCAACAGTACCTCTTGTAGTGCCACAAGTTAACGCAAATGATCTAAAAAATATAAAAAAGAATATTATTGCTAATCCTAACTGTTCTACGGCTCAATTGGTTTTGGCTTTAAAACCTTTACACAATTTATTTACTATTAAAAGAATAGTTGTTTCAACTTATCAATCAGTTTCTGGAGCCGGAAAAGCACCAATGGATGAGCTGATTGAGCAAACAAAACAAGTATTAGCAGGTGAAGATGTAAATTCGAAAAACTTTACAAAACAAATAGCGTTTAATGCTATTCCACATATTGATGCATTTTCAGATGACGGTTACACAAAAGAAGAATTAAAAATGACCAATGAAACAAAAAAAATACTTGATAATAAGATTGATTTAACAGCAACATGTGTAAGACTACCTATTTCCATCTCACATGCAGAGTCAGTAAATATCCAATTTGAAAAAAAATTTACTATTAAAGATATTATTGAAGCTTTAAATAAGTTCGAGGGTTGTCAGGTGATTGATGATAGAAGCGACGGTGGATATATTACTCCATTAGAAGCTGAAGGCAAAAACGAAACATTTATATCAAGAATAAGAGAAGATAAAACAATTGAAAATGGATTAAATTTGTGGATTGTTTCAGACAATCTTTTAAGAGGTGCAGCTTTGAATGCAGTTGAAATAGCTGAAACATTATTTAAAAATAATTTTTATGGAAAATAAAAGACCTTTATCTCCTCATATCCAAATTTATAAATGGCATATTTCATCCTTAGTTTCTATTTCTCATAGAATTACAGGCATAATAAATATTATTGCAATTACATTGATTTGCTTGTGGGCCTCATTGCTTTTTTTAGCTGAAGAAAATTATGAAATTGTAGAATTATTAATGAGTTCATTAATAGGAAAGTTTATAATTTTAGGTATTATTTGGTCTTTCTCTTTTCAAATTTTAAGTGAGATTAGACATCTAATAATGGATTTTGGATACGGATTTGAATTAAAGATAAGTAGAATTACAGGATTAATTGTAATATTTGGTTCAATAATTTTAACTATTGTATTTTATTTAATTGGAAAAAATTTTATTTAGAATGATTAACGCAACAAAAAAATGGATTTTTTTAAAAGTAAGTGGAGCAATATCGGTGCCTTTGATGATCTGGTTTATAATAAATTTTACATCAGTTTATGATCAAAATTACTCAAATGTCATAAATTTCTTTACAAACCCAATATCGAAGTTTTTATTTAGTGTATTCATTATTAATGCGTATTTCTTTTCAGCTTTGAGTATTAGTGAGGTTTTTGAGGATTATGTTAAAAACGACAAAATCAAAAATGTCGCAAACAGACTTTTATATGCCTCAGCAGTGGTAATTCCATTAATTACAATTATATTAATATCTATTTTATGAGCACTTACAAAATTATAGATCATGAATATGATGTAGTCGTTTTAGGAGCTGGAGGTTCTGGCTTGAGAGCAGCAGTTGGTTTAAGTGAGGCAGGGCTTAAGACTGCTTGTATTTCAAAAGTTTTCCCAACAAGAAGTCACACATCGGCTGCACAAGGTGGTATTTCAGCTGCACTTGGAAACATGGGTGAGGATGACTGGCGTTGGCATATGTATGATACAGTTAAAGGAGCAGATTGGTTAGGTGACCAGGATAGCATCGAATATCTTTGTAAGGAAGCACCTAAGGCAGTTATTGAATTAGAAAAATATGGAGTACCTTTTAGCAGAACTGAAGATGGAAAAATTTATCAAAGACCATTTGGTGGTATGACCAAAAATTATGGAAATGGGATTGTGCAAAGAACTTGTGCAGCTGCTGATAGAACAGGTCATGCAATTTTACATACTTTATATGGACAGGCTTTAAAACATAAAACAGAATTTTTTATTGAATACTTTGCTTTAGATTTATTGATGAAAGACGGAGAGTGCAAAGGATTAATTGCATGGAATTTGAATGATGGAACTATTCATAGATTTAGAGCACACACAGTAATTATAGCTACGGGTGGTTATGGTAAAGTGTATTATTCCGCTACATCTGCACATACTTGTACTGGTGATGGAAATGCGATGGTTTTAAGAGCAGGTTTACCACTTCAAGACATGGAATTTGTTCAATTTCATCCCACTGGAATTTATGGCCATGGTACTCTGATAACAGAAGGAGCAAGAGGTGAAGGTGGGTATCTTACAAACTCTAAAGGTGAAAGATTTATGGAAAGATATGCGCCTAAAGCAAAAGATCTGGCTTCAAGAGATGTAGTAAGTAGATCAATGTCTATTGAAATTAATGAAGGTAGAGGTGTTGGAAAAGAACATGATCATGTTCATTTAAATTTAAATCATTTAGATAAAAAAATTATTGAAAGTAGACTTCCAGGTATAACAGAAGCTGCTAGGTTATTTGCTAATGTAGATGTTACAAAAGAACCGATTCCTGTTGTACCGACTGTTCATTATAACATGGGTGGTATCCCAACAAATTACAAAGCAGAAGTTTTAACTGTCAATGGCTCTGAAAAAACTGTACCAGGTTTAATGGCCATAGGTGAAGCTGCTTGTGTTTCAGTCCATGGCGCCAATAGACTTGGCTCAAACTCATTAATAGACTTGGTTGTTTTTGGGAGAGCTGCAGCAAAAAGAGCAGCTGAATTAATTAAACCTGGAACTCCACATGAGGAGATTAGCGAGTCTGAAACACAGAAATGTTTAGATCGTTTTGATAAAATTAGAAATGCCAGAGGTGAAATTGGAACAGCAGAATTAAGATTATCGATGCAGAAAACTATGCAATCAAAGTGTGCAGTTTTTAGAACAGAAAAAACTCTTAAAGAAGGTGTCGATGAAATAGGAAAAACTTATGATGGGTTACAATCTATATCTGTAAAAGATAAATCGCTAATTTTTAATACTGATTTAGTTGAGACTTTAGAATTTGACAATCTGATTAGACAAGCAGTTGTTACAGTCAATTCTGCTTATAATAGAAAAGAAAGTAGAGGCGCTCATGCAAGAGAGGATTATCCAAAAAGGGATGATGAGAAATTTATGCAACATACACTTGCTTGGTGTAATGGAAAAGAAACAAAGATAGGTTATAGAGAGGTTCATAAATCTACATTAACAAACGATGTTCAATACTTTCCACCCCAAGAAAGAGTTTATTGATGGTTCAAATAAGTTTACCTGAAAATTCTGAGATTAAAAAAGGTAAGTATTTCAAAGATAAAACTGGATCTAAAAATTTAAGAAAAGTAAATATTTATAGATGGGACCCTTCTTCAGGGGATAAACCAAGGATAGATACATACGAAGTTGACATGGACAATTGTCCCTCAAAAGTATTAGATATTTTAAATAAAATTAAAAACGAAATAGATCCAACCTTAGCTTATAGAAGATCTTGCGCACATGGTGTTTGTGGTTCTTGCGCAATGAATATGGCAGGAAAAAATGGTTTAGCATGTACTACAGCACACTCAGAAATAAATGGTGATATCGATATTTATCCTTTACCTCATTTGAAAGTCAAAAAAGATTTAATCGGTGATCTTGATGGATTGTATAAACAATATCAATCAATTGAACCTTGGTTAAAATCAAACTCCAAATCAGAGACAAAAGAAATATTTCAATCAAAAGAAGATAGAGCAAAATTAGATGGTGCTTATGAGTGTATTATGTGCGCATGTTGTTCAACGTCTTGCCCAAGTTACTGGTGGAATGGTGATAAATATTTAGGCCCTGCCGTACTTTTACAAGCGTATAGATGGATTGTAGATAGTAGAGATGAAGAGAGACAAGCGCGATTAAAAAAAGTTGCAGACGAACTTAAGCTATATAGATGTCATACAATTATGAACTGTACGAGTGCATGTCCTAAAGGATTAAATCCAGCAAAAGCTATAGCTGAAATAAAAAAGATGTTAGCAACCGCTAATATTTAAACGATAGACTAATAAGAATTTTTACTCTAAAAGATCCTATCCATGAAATTAATTGAACATTTTGTAGGCGGAAAAATAATTCCAGGTACATCTGATAAAAAAGGTAAAGTATTTAATCCTGCAACCGGAGATCAAGAAAAAGAAGTAAGATTAGCTTCTAAAGTTGACTTAGACCAATCAGTCAAAATTGCTAAAAAAGCTTTTGTTGAATGGTCATTAAAACCTGCTCTTCAAAGAGCAAGAATAATGTTTAGATTTAAAGAATTAATCGAAAAAAACTCAGATGAACTCACTCAATTAATTGTAGAAGAACACGGAAAAGTTTATGAAGATGCAAAAGGATCTTTAACAAGAGGTTTAGAGGTTGTTGAATTTGCATGTGGAATTCCACACTTACTTAAAGGAGAATTTTCCGAAAATGTTGGAACTAATGTCGACAGTTGGTCAATGAGACAACCTTTAGGTGTCGTAGCTGGAATAACCCCATTTAATTTTCCAGCAATGGTACCAATGTGGATGTTTCCTATTGCTATTGCTTGTGGGAATACTTTTATACTAAAACCTTCAGAAAAAGATCCATCATGCTCAATAAGACTAGCAGAGCTACTTAAAGAGGCAGGTTTACCTGATGGTGTTTTTAACGTTGTAAACGGAGACAAAGAGGCCGTAGATGCAATTTTGACTAATAAAGACATTAAAGCTGTCAGTTTTGTTGGCTCAACTCCAATAGCAAAATATATTTACGAAAATTCAGCTAAAAATGAAAAAAGAGTTCAAGCTTTAGGAGGAGCAAAAAATCATTTAGTTGTTATGCCAGACTGTGATTTAGATGGTGCTGTAAATGGCTTAATGGGCGCTGCTTATGGGTCGGCTGGTGAAAGATGTATGGCACAATCTGTTGCAGTAGCTGTTGGAAGTATAGGAGACGAATTAGTGTCAAGATTATCAAAAAAAGCAGAAGCTTTAAAAGTTGGACCTGGAATGGATAAAAATTCTGAGATGGGACCCTTAGTAACTAAAGAACATTTAGAAAAAGTAAAAAGCTATGTTGATTTAGGAGTAAAAGAAGGTGCAAAATTAGTTGTTGATGGAAGAAATTTAAAATTACAAGGATATGAAAATGGTTTTTATATTGGGGGATGTTTATTTGATCATGTAAAAAAAGAAATGAGAATTTATAAGGAGGAAATATTTGGACCAGTTTTATCTGTTATTAGAGTAAAAACTTTTGAAGAGGCTACAAAATTAATTAATGATCATGAATATGGAAATGGTGTGAGTATTTATACTAGAGATGGTGATGCTGGAAGAACATTTGCTAACAAAATTCAAGTTGGAATGGTTGGTATAAATGTTCCAATACCTGTTCCTATGGCTTTCCATAGTTTTGGGGGGTGGAAGAGATCTTTATTTGGAGATAGTGCTATGCATGGTATGGAAGGTATTAAATTTTATACTAAATTAAAAACTATAACTTCAAGATGGCCTTCAGGGATTCGATCAAATGCAGAATTTGTGATGCCTACTATGAAATAAAGGAGAAAAATGAGTAAGATATCTTTAATTGGTGCAGGCCAAATCGGCGGAACTCTTGCACATTTAATTGGAATAAAAGAATTAGCAAATGAGGTAGTCTTGTTTGATGTTGCTAGTGGTATTGCAAAAGGTAAAGCTTTAGACATTGCTCAATCATCATCTGTTGATGGTTTTAATGTAAAATTTTCTGGTACTGATGATTATAAAGATATTAAAAACTCAGATGTAATTATCATCACAGCAGGAGTTCCAAGAAAACCTGGCATGAGCAGAGACGATTTACTTGGTATTAATTTAAAAATAATTAAACAGGTTGCTGAGGGAATAAAACAGAATTCGCCTGATGCATTTGTAATATGTATAACAAATCCTTTAGATGTAATGGTAATGGCATTTCAAAAATTTTCAGGTCTTTCACCCAATAAAGTTGTCGGGATGGCTGGCATTTTGGATAGTTCAAGATTTAAATTATTCTTATCAGAAGAATTCAACATCCCAGTAAAAAAAATAGATGCAATGGTAATGGGAGGTCATGGAGATACAATGGTTCCACTGCCAAGATTCACAAAAGTTTCAGGAAAACCTTTATTAGATTTAGTCAAAGAGGGAAAAATTTCACAAGGAAGATTGGAAGAAATAAATCAGAGAACAAGAGATGGTGGAGCAGAAATTGTAAAATTCCTAGAAAAAGGTTCAGCTTTTTACGCTCCAGCAGCTTCAGGAGTAGAAATGGCAAAAGCCTATCTTCAAGATGAGAAAAAAATACTTCCATGCGCTGCTTATTTGAATGGTGAATATGGGATAAAAAATATCTATGCCGGTGTTCCAATTATTATTGGTAAAAAAGGTGTTGAGAAAATTGAGGAGATCGACTTGGATGAAAAAGAAAAATCTGAATTTCTTCATTCCATTGATGCTGTAAAAAAACTTTGGGAAGCAGCATCTAAAATAGATCCGGATTTAGCTAAATAATGAATATACACGAACATCAAGCTAAACAAATTTTAAAACAATTTGGTGTAGTGGTGCCAGAAGGTGTATTTGGCTTTACAGTTAAGGATCTCATTGAAAAATGTAAGTCATTAAAAACAGATAAGTATGTTTTAAAGGCTCAAATTCATGCTGGTGGCAGAGGAAAAGCTGGTGGTGTAAAGATTTTAGACAATTTGGATGAACTAGAAAAATCAGCAAAAGAATTAATGGGAAAAAAATTGGTTACCCATCAAACTGGTCCAGCCGGAAGAGAAGTAAAAAGACTTTATGTTGAGGTTTCATCGAATATTGAAAAAGAATTTTATTTATCTTGTTTAGTAGATAGAGCTTCATCAAAAATTGCATTTATTTCTAGTGATCAAGGAGGAATGGATATTGAAAAAGTAGCAACAGAGTCTCCAAATAAAATTATAACAACTAAAGTTAAATTATTTGATGAAATTTCAGTTGAGGAATGTGAAAAAATTATAAAGATATTCAATTTAGAAGGCAGTGCTCAAGGTGAAGCGATTTCTTTAATAAAATCAATTTATAAAATGTTTATTAAAACTGATGCAAATATGGTTGAGATAAATCCATTAATATTGACAAAAGAAAAAAGGATTATTTGTTTAGATGCAAAAGTAAATTTTGATAGTAACGCTTTATTTAGACATCCTGAAATTTTAGAACTTAGAGATTTAAATGAGGAAGATCCTGCAGAAATTGAGGCTAGCAAACACGATCTTGCTTACATTAAATTAGATGGAAGTATTGGATGCATGGTTAATGGTGCTGGCTTAGCTATGGCAACAATGGACATAATAAAATTATACGGTGAAGAACCAGCAAATTTTTTAGATGTAGGTGGAGGAGCTTCAAAAGAAAAAGTATCAGCTGCTTTCAAAATAATATTATCTGATAAAAATGTAAAGGGGATACTGATCAATATTTTTGGTGGTATCATGCGATGTGATATCCTGGCACAGGGTGTAGTTGATGCTGCAAAAGCAATAAACATTAATGTTCCATTAGTGGTAAGATTAGCTGGCACTAATTTTAAAGAGGGAAAAGAAATATTAGACAACTCAGGTTTAAAATTAATTTCTGCTGAAAATCTTGATGATGCTGCAAAAAAAATTATTGAGGCTATAAATTAAATGTCTGTATTAGTAAATAAAGATACTAGATTGATTTGCCAGGGTTTTACTGGGTCACATGGAACGTTTCATTCTGAGCAGGCAATTAAATATGGAACAAAATTAGTAGGTGGAGTTACACCAAAAAAAGGTGGTCAAAAACATTTAGGATTACCAGTTTTCAATACCGTGAGTGAAGCAAAAAAATCTGAGGGTGCTAATGCAACTATGATTTATGTACCTGCAAGATTTGCAGCAGCCGCAATTATTGAGGCAATAGATGCATCAATAGAGTTAATTGTTTGTATTACTGAAGGTATTCCTATTCAGGATATGCTTAAAGTCAAACAACGTTTATTTAACTCAAAATGTAGATTAATAGGTCCTAACTGTCCCGGAATAATTACCCCTGATGAATGTAAAATTGGAATTATGCCAGGTAACATACATAAAAAAGGAAGTGTAGGAATTGTTTCTAGATCAGGTACTCTTACTTACGAAGCGGTAGCTCAAACAACTGAAAACGGATTAGGGCAATCAACTTGTATTGGAATTGGAGGCGATCCAATAAATGGTACTAACTTTATAGATTGCTTAGAATTATTTTTAAATGATGAGGAAACAAAATCAATTTTAATGATAGGTGAAATTGGAGGCACTGCCGAGGAAGAGGCTGCAGAATTTATTAGGAATCATAAAATTAAAAAACCAATAGTTGGATTTATAGCAGGTGTAACAGCACCACCAGGAAGAAGAATGGGTCATGCTGGAGCGATTATTTCTGGAGGGAAAGGTACTGCTCAAGATAAGATTAAAAAGATGGAAGATTGCGGTATTACTATCGCTAACTCACCTTCAAAAATTGGAAAAACTCTTTTTGATAAATTGTCTAATTGAAAAAATCTTTTCTAAGTTTATATTGTCTAAAAAATGTCTTCTTCTAAAAATTTAGAATTTGAAAAATCAGGATTTTTAACTAAATCAAATAGTGCTTTTATTGAGCAAATGTACTTACAGTATTTAAATAATGATCCTAATTTACCCAAGAGTTGGAAAGATTATTTTAATGAAATAGGAGATGAGGCAGATATTATCATTAAAGAAATTAATGGGCCATCCTGGAACCCAAAAAAAAATAAAGCTTCATTAAAAAAATTTCATAATAAAATTGATAAAAATATTGAGACCAATGAGTTAGAAATAATTAAATCAAACGCTAATTCAATAAAAGCTGTAGCGATGATCAGGTCGTATAGGCAAAGAGGACACCTAATTGCGAAATTAGATCCCTTAGGAATGATGCAAACAGAATATTTAGATGAGTTACATCCAGAGTCCTATGGTTTTAAAAAAGAGGAATACGACAAAAAAATTTTTTTAAATGGAGTTATTAACAAGGAATACTCTAACATAAAAGAAATACTAAATTTTTTAAAGACAAAATATTGTGGACCCCTTGGTTTTGAATATATGCATATATCTAATCCAACAGAGAGAAAATGGTTCAGAGATAGAGTAGAAAAAGCTGACGATTTTAAATTTACACAAAATGGTAAAGAAGCAATTTTAAATAAGTTAATTCAGGCAGAGGGTTTTGAGAAATTTTTGCATACAAAATATGTTGGTACTAAAAGATTTGGACTTGACGGCGGTGAAAGTTTAATCCCTGCGTTAGAGCAAATAATAAAAATTGGTGGACAATCAAAAGTTAAAGAAGTCAAAATCGGAATGTCTCACAGAGGAAGACTGAATGTTTTAGCAAATGTATTGCAAAAATCTTATAAAAGAATTTTTAATGAATTTGCGGGTGAAATTAGCTCCTCAGAGGATGGTGCTGGAGACGTAAAATATCATTTAGGAGCTTCATCTGATAGAGAATTCGATGGAAATTCAGTTCATGTAAGTTTGACAGATAACCCTTCGCATTTGGAAGCTGTTAACCCAGTTGTACTTGGACAAACTAGAGCTAAACAATTTTTTCATAAAGACAAAGAAAGAAAAAAAGTAATACCAATTTTAATTCATGGTGATGCAGCTTTTGCTGGACAAGGAGTTGTAGCAGAGTGTTTTGCAATGTCAGGATTACCAGGCCATAATACTGGTGGTACTATTCATATCATAGTAAATAATCAAATTGGTTTTACAACAAGTCCTAGATTCGCTAGATCTTCACCTTATCCATCAGATATTTCAAAAATGGTAGAGGCCCCAATAATTCATGTTAATGGTGACGATCCTGAAGCAGTTGTATATGCAGCAAGGATTGCAACTGATTTCAGATTAAAATTTAATAGAGATGTAGTCATAGATTTAATTTGTTACAGAAGATTTGGGCATAATGAAGGAGATGAGCCATCATTCACTCAGCCTTTAATGTATAAAAAAATAAGATCTCATCCATCACCGATAAAAGTATATGGAGAAAAATTAATAAATGAAGGATCAATAACTAAAAGTTTTTTAGATGATTCAATTAAGCAATTCAAAGATCTGTTAGATGAGCAATTTAAAACTGCTAAAGATTATAAACCTAAAATTGAATGGTTTGAAGGTACTTGGTCTAGATATAAGCCCGAAAGAGGTAAAGATAAAAGAGGTGTGACAGGCGCAGATATAAAAATATTAATGAATATTTCAAATCAAATAAACTCAATTCCTAAGGATGTAAATATACATAAAACTATTTCAAAAATTTTAGAAAATAGAAGAATTTGTATTGAAAAAGGTGAAAATATTGATTGGTCAAGTGCGGAAGCTTTAGCTTTTGGATCTCTTTTGGAGGAAGGGTACCCAGTTAGATTAGTTGGCCAAGACTCTGGTAGAGGTACTTTTAGTCAGAGACATTCTGTTTTACGTAATCAATTAGATAATTCCAGATACATTCCTTTAAATAATATATCAAATAATCAAAAAAAATTTGAAGTAGTAGATAGTTTTTTATCAGAGCTTGCAGTTTTAGGATTTGAGTATGGATATAGTTTAGTTGAACCAAATACTTTAACTCTTTGGGAAGCACAATTTGGAGATTTTGCTAATGGTGCACAAGTCGTAATTGATCAATTCATTGCATCAGGTGAGCGAAAATGGTCTAGAGCATCCGGTTTAGTCATGCTTTTACCACACGGATATGAAGGTCAAGGACCTGAACATTCATCTGCAAGATTAGAGAGATTTTTGCAACTATGTTCCAATGATAATTTGCAAGTAATGAACTGTACAACTCCAGCTAATTATTTCCATGCTTTAAGAAGACAGATGCACAGAGATTTTAGAAAACCACTAATTATTATGACACCTAAGTCTTTGTTACGACATAAGTACTGTGTATCTAGTCTTAAAGATTTTAGTAAAAAAAATTCATTTCACAGAGTTTTATGGGATCATGCTGTTGACCCACAAGTGAGTGGTTTTATAGAACTTAAAAAATCAAAAAAAATAAGAAAAGTAATTTTATGCTCAGGAAAAATTTACTTTGACCTTTTAGAAGCGAGAGAAAATAAGAAAGTAGATAACGTTATATTTTTTAGAATTGAACAACTTTATCCATTTCCAGCTAAAAGTCTTGTACAAGAGTTGAAACCATATGCTAAAAATGCTCAATTTTATTGGTGCCAAGAAGAGCCAAAAAATATGGGTGCATGGTTCTCTGTAAGAGATTATATACAATGGACATTGGATAGTATTAAGGCTAATAATAATAAAATTTCTTATATTGGAAGAAGCCCAGATGCATCTCCGGCAACTGGATATGTAAAAAGGCATATTTCTCAACAAAAAGAAATAATAGAGAAAGTTTTTGAGTAAATGATTGAAAAAATTGTCGTTCCAGTATTGGGTGAAAGTATCACTGAAGCAACTGTCTCAAAGTGGTTAAAAAAAGAAGGTGATAATGTGGAAGTTGACGAGCCAATTGTCGAGCTTGAAACAGACAAAGTAAATTTAGAGGTGCCTTCCCCTATTTCAGGAGTTTTAACTGAAATCAGTTCAAAAGATGGTTCAGTAGTAGAGGTTGGGGCTCTTCTAGGTTCAGTATCTGAAAATGGTTCAGCCTCACTTAAAGACAGTATTATTGAAAAAATTAAACCTACCAAGAAAAAAGAGAATGTTATTGTTTTAGAGGAAAAGAAAAAAAAACCAATAATTGATGAGGAAAAACCCCAAGAGCAACCGCTAGTATTAACTGATGAGATAAAAGAAGAAGATGAATTAGAAAAACAAGGTAAACAAGAAACCTTATCTCCTGCTGTTAGAAAAATTGTTGCTGAAAATAATATTGATATTAATTCAGTAAAGGGCTCAGGTAAGGATGGAAGAGTCTTAAAAGGAGATTTGATTAATCTTATGGGTGTTAATCCACCTCCTTCTGAAAGAAAGATTAAGTATGGTCAAGAGGAAAGAATTAAAATGACCAGACTTAGACAAACAATAGCAAAAAGATTAAAACAAGCCCAAGAAAATGCTGCCTTACTTACAACCTTCAATGAAGTTGATATGTCGAATGTGATGAACATGAGGAAAGATAACCAGGAGGATTTTCAAAATAGATACGGCATTAAATTAGGGTTTATGTCATTTTTTGTCAAAGCTTGTGTAGTTGCACTGAAAAATTTTCCAGCTGTTAACGCTGAAATTGAAGGCGATACAATTGTTTATAAAAATTATTATAATATCAGTTTTGCGGTTGGTACTGATAAGGGTCTTGTAGTTCCGGTCCTTAAAAATGCTGACGAATTATCTTTCGCAGACATAGAAAAAAATATTAAAGAAATTTCAGAAAAAGCTAGGGATGGGAAATTAACAATTGAAGATCTTCAAGGTGGAACTTTTACTATTAGCAATGGTGGTGTTTATGGCTCAATGCTTTCAACACCAATATTAAATTTGCCTCAATCAGGTGTTTTAGGGATGCATAACATTGTTGATAGACCAGTTGTAGTCAATGGTGAAATAAAAATACGACCAATTATGTATTTAGCACTTTCTTATGATCATAGAATTATAGATGGAAAAGAGTCTGTCTCATTTTTAAAGATGGTTAAAGAAAATTTAGAGGAACCAAGAAGGTTATTTTTAGATATATAATGTCAGATAAATTTCAAGCAGTTGTTATTGGTGGTGGTCCTGGAGGTTATGTTTGTGCCATTAGGCTTGCTCAATTGGGTCTTAACACCGCATGTATAGAGTCTAGGGGTTCTCTAGGAGGCACTTGTTTAAATATTGGATGTATTCCATCAAAAAGTTTATTAAATTTATCAGAAGAATTTAGTAAAGTAAAAAATTTATCGAATAAAGGCATTGAAGTTGGTGACGTAAAATTGAATTTACCAAAAATGATGAAAAGTAAAGAAAAGGCAGTTACAGTTCTCACTAAGGGTGTGGAATTTTTATTAAAAAAAAACAAAGTAACTTATTTTAAAGGAACTGGAAGTTTTAAATCAAAAAAAGAAATTATAATCAGAGATGACAAAAATAAAGAAACAATTATTCAAGCTGAAAAAGTAATAATTGCTACTGGTTCTCTTCCTGTATCTTTACCAAAAATTGAATTTGATGAAAAAATTATTGTATCATCTACAGGTGCTTTAAACTTAGAAAAAGTACCACAAAAAATGGTTGTTGTAGGTGGTGGATATATTGGTTTAGAAATGGGATCTGTTTGGTCTCGTCTTGGAGCAGAAGTGCATGTTGTTGAGTTTTTAGATCACATAACTCCAGGAATGGATAAAGAAATTTCACAAGAATTCATGAAAATTCTCAAAAAGCAAGGAATTAAATTTCATTTACAGCACAAAGTAGAAAAAGTAAAAAAAAATGAATTAGGTGCAGTTGTTTCAACATTTGACAAAGATGGAAATAAAAAAGATTTTGAGTGTGATGTTGTTCTGATTTCTGTTGGAAGAAAACCTAATACTAATGGATTAAATTTGGAAAAAATTGGTGTTAAGATTGATGAAAAAAATAGGATTAAAACTAGTAAAGCTTTTCAAACAAATTTAGATAATATTTATGCTATTGGAGATGTAATATCAGGACCAATGCTTGCTCATAAAGCAGAGGATGAAGGAATTGCAGTTGCAGAAAATATTGCAGGCCAATCAGGTCATGTAAATTATGATACGATACCAGGTGTTATTTATACAACACCAGAGGTGGCTTCTATCGGAAAAACTGAAGAGCAATTAAAGGAAAAAAATATTCAATATAAAATTGGTAAATTTTCATTTATGGCAAATTCTAGAGCAAAAGCTATAGATGATGCTGAGGGTTTTGTGAAGATCTTAGCAGATGAAAAAACTGATAAAGTATTAGGCGCTCATTTAATAGGTCCTCATGCTGGAGAATTGATCGCCGAAATTGGTATTGCAATGGAGTTTGGTGCAAGTTCAGAAGATATAGCTAGAACTTGCCATGCTCACCCTACTTTTTCTGAAGCTGTTAAAGAAGCAGCACTGTCTGTTGATAAAAGAGCAATACACTCTTAAGTATATTTTAGTATTTCTAAGTATATCTTAATATCCAAAAAATGAAATTTCCGATTCTTATACCTAATATATTTAATTATCCTTTTACCTATGAAAGTGATCTTAAATTACAAATTGGAGATTTTGTAGAAGTTCCATTTGGTAAATCTAAATCAATTGGTGTGGTATGGAATGAATTTGAAAAAAAAAATAATAAAAATTTTAAAATTAAAAAGATAATTCGAAAATTAGAAATTCCAAGTTTAAAAAAAGATACATTAAAATTTTTAAATTGGTTTTCTAATTATAATATTGTGCCTAAAGGAATGGCTTTAAAGTTAGTGTTGTTGGGTGGCAAACCGGTTGGACTTTTAGAAGAAAAATTCTATCAAAATTTTGATTTAAAATTTAAAAAAAACTCGATTAAATTAACTTTAGAACAAAAAAAAGCTTTAGATCAAATAAATCTTTCAAATAAAAAATTTAATGTTCATGTTTTGCAGGGTACCACTGGGTCAGGTAAAACAATTGTTTATTTTGAAGCTTTAAAAAAAGTATTGGAAAAAAACTATCAAGGTTTAATTTTGCTACCTGAGATAGGTTTAACAAGTCAGTTTGAAAATAAATTTATTGAATTCTTTGGTTTTAAACCAGCAATTTGGCATTCAGGAATTACAAAAAAGAATAAAGAAATTATTTGGAGCGGAATAATTTCCAAAAAAATAAAGGTTGTGATTGGTGCAAGATCATCTTTGTTTTTACCATTTACAAATTTAGGACTAATTATAGTTGATGAAGAACATGATCAATCATACAAACAAGATGAAGGAATAATATATAATGCAAGAGATATGGCAATATCTAGAGCCTCGTTTGAAAATATTCCTATAAATTTAATTACAGCAGTTCCATCAGTTGAAACTTATGAAAATATAAAAAAAAGTAAATACAAAATTTCAAAACTCAAAAAAAGATATCAAAACGCATCATTACCAAATTACGAAATTATAAATATGAATAACGTGAAACTTGAAAAACAATCTTGGCTTTCAAATGAAATTATCCAAAAAGTTAATTATCATTTAAATAAAAAAAACCAGGTTTTATTTTTTTTAAATAGAAGAGGATTTTCACCAAATGTTTTTTGTAAAAAATGTTTTAATAAATTTTCTTGTCCTAACTGCTCAATAAATTTGGTTTATCATAGGAATAAGAATTACTTACTATGTCATTATTGTGGATTTAAAACTTCTCTAAATAGAAGTTGTGTAAAAGATGGAAATTGTCAATTCATATTTAGCGGACCTGGGGTTGAAAGAATTTCAGAAGAAGTGAATAAAATTTTTCCATCAAAAAAAATTGAAATTTTTTCAAGCGATACAATGAATAAAAAAAGTTCGAAAGAAAAACTTGAAAAAATAATAAATAGTGAGATTGATATTTTGATTGGAACTCAATTAATTTCAAAAGGATTTCATTTCCCTAATTTAAATTGCATTGTTGTTGTTGACATTGATTTGTCATCTAACGGACATGATCTAAGGGTTGCAGAAAAAAATTTACAATTATATCATCAATTATCTGGGAGAGCTGGACGAGCAGGTCAGCCATCTACTGTTTATTTTCAGACTTATAATACTAACACAAAAATGATATCTGATATCACAAATGAAAATCCTAGTATTTTTTTAGATAAAGAAGTAGAAATTAGAAAACAAAACAATCTTCCACCATTTCAAAGATTTATATCTCTAATTTTAACGGGTGAAAATGAAAATAAATTAGAGAAAGAAGCTTTACGTTTTAAAGGTTTTATAGAAAATAAGATTAATGGGAAAATTTTAGGCCCGGTGAGTGCACCTATTTTTAGATTAAAGAAAAAATTTCGTATAAGATTATTGATTAGAGGACCTAAAACTCTAAAATTACAAAACTCTTTAACTAATATTATTCCAAAATTTAAATTTTTGTCTGGAATAAAACTTTCAGTTGATGTTGATCCAATAAGCTTCAATTAAAGGCCAAAAAAAACAATTTTTAGCCAATGTGTTGCTTGAAGACTATAATAGCATGTGTTAATTAAATCGTGATTTTAAAATTAATCATAGACATTTAAAGGTAATAAATTGAGTAAAAACAAGGGATTTTCTGATACGTCTGCTAATAGGTATTCTTTGGCTTTATATGAGCTTGCCTTTGAAGCTAGTGTGATAACTAAAGTTGAAGAAAATTCAAATAGTTTTTTAGAATTAATATCGAATAGTAAAGATTTTAGAAATTTAATTAAAGACCCTACTTTAAGTCAAGAAATTTTAAAAAATGTTATGATCAAAATATCTGAAAATTTTAATCTTGAGACTTTGTTTAAAAATTTTTTAAATTTTTTAATTCTAAAAAGAAGATTTTTTTATATTCAACAAATACTAATTAGTTTTAATGAAATTTGTTCTGAAAAAAAAGGAGAGTTAAAAGCAGAAATCAAATCAGCCAAAGATCTTTCTCAGCAAGAGATCAATAAAATTACAGAAGAACTATCTAATACTTTTAAATCAAAGATAAAACTAAATTATAATCATGACAAAAGTTTAATTGGAGGTTTAGTTGTACAAGTAGGAAGTACGATGATTGATACCTCTATTAAAAACAAATTACAACAAATCGAAAATAGAATGATAGAGGCATAATATGGAAATTAATCCTTCAGAAGTTACAAAAATTTTAAAAGAACAAATTAAAAATTTCGGTGAAAAAGCTGAAATTTCTGAAGTTGGACAAGTTTTATCTGTAGGTGATGGTATTGCTCGTATTTATGGTTTGGATAATGTTCAAGCTGGAGAAATGGTTGAATTTTCTGATGGGTCAAAAGGAATGGCTTTAAATTTAGAGAGTGAAAATGTTGGAGTTGTAATTTTTGGAGATGACAGAAACATAAAAGAAGGCAACGTTGTCAAAAGAACAGGGAGTATTGTTGATACACCAGTTGGTAAAGAATTATTGGGAAGAGTTGTTGATGGATTAGGTAACCCTATTGATGGAAAAGGTGCTTTAGATAAGGGAATAAAAAAAAAGCAGGGTAGAAGTAAAAGCTCCTGGAATAATTCCAAGACAATCTGTAAGTGAACCAATGCAAACTGGCTTAAAATCGATTGATAGTTTAGTACCAATTGGTAGAGGACAAAGAGAATTAATTATTGGTGATAGACAAACTGGAAAAACAGCAGTTGCAATAGATGCAATCATTAATCAAAAAAAAATTAATGAAAGCGGGGATGAAAAACAAAAACTTTATTGTATATACGTAGCTGTTGGACAAAAAAGATCAACTGTTAGACAAATTCAAAAAACACTGGAAGAGGCTGGAGCAATGGAATATACAACTATTGTTGCTGCAACAGCATCTGACTCAGCTCCATTGCAGTTTTTAGCGCCATATACTGGTTGTGCAATGGGTGAATATTTTAGGGACAATGGAATGCATGCTTTAATTATCTATGATGATTTATCAAAACAAGCAGTGGCTTACAGACAAATGTCATTGATACTTAGAAGACCGCCAGGAAGAGAAGCATATCCTGGTGATGTTTTTTATCTTCATAGCAGATTGCTTGAGAGAGCTGCTAAATTAAGTGATGAACATGGGGGAGGTTCTTTAACAGCTCTGCCAATAATTGAAACACAAGGTGGGGACGTCTCTGCTTATATTCCTACCAACGTTATTTCAATAACTGATGGACAGATTTTTTTAGAAACTGAGTTATTTAATCAAGGTATTAGACCCGCAATTAATGTTGGATTATCAGTTTCTCGGGTTGGGTCTGCTGCTCAAACAAAAGCTATGAAAAAAGTTTCAGGCTCAATGAAACTTGAATTAGCTCAGTATAGAGAGATGGCTGCTTTTGCTCAATTTGGTTCTGACCTAGATGCTTCAACACAACAGCTTTTAAATAGAGGATCAAAATTAACGGAACTTCTCAAACAAAAACAATACACTCCAATGACAGTTGCTGAGCAAGTAATTTCAGTTTTTTGTGGTGTAAAAGGATACTTAGATGATATTGAATTAAAAGATATCTCAGACTTTGAAAGTAAAATTATTGAAAGATGCAAATCTGATAAACCAGAAATTATAGAGTCTATTTTAAGTTCAGGTAAACTTGAGGAAAATTCTGAAAAAATATTAATAGAAGTAATAACTAATTTAAAAAAAACTTTTAAATCTTGATAAATTTATGGCTAGTTTAGATGACTTAAAAAAAAGGATTTCAAGTGTTAAATCCACGCAAAAAATAACAAAAGCTATGAAAATGGTAGCTGCTGCTAAATTAAAAAGAGCCCAAGAGAGTGCAGAAAGAGGAAGACCATATTCTCAAAAAATGAACAATGTTATTCTAAATTTATCTAACGGAATATCAGACAAAGAAAATGCGCCAAAGTTAATGTCTGGAACCGGAAAAGATAAGACGCATCTTTGTGTTGTTTTAACCTCAGATAGAGGTTTATGTGGTGGATTTAATGCAAATATTATTAAAAAGGCAAAAAGTTTTTTTAGAAAATTAGATAAAGAGGATAAAGAGCTCAAAATAATTACTGTTGGATCTAAAGGTAATGATCAATTGAAAAGACTTTACGGAGATAAGATAATAGAGAATATCTCTTTTAAAAATTCAAAAAATGCAAATTATTTTGATGCTGAAAAAGTTGGTAAAATTATTATTGAAAAATTTGAAAAAAATGAATTTGACTTTTGTACAATTTTTTATAATCAATTTAAAAACGTTATTACTCAAATACCACAAGCTCAACAAATAATTCCTCTAAACACAGAAGATGAGGAGAATAAATCTGAGGAGACTTATGAGTTCGAGCCTGATGAAGATGAAATTTTAAATAATTTGTTGCCAAAAAATATCTCAACACAAATTTTTAAGGCAATGTTAGAGAATTCAGCTAGCGAGCAAGGAGCAAGAATGAGTGCAATGGATAATGCTACTAGAAACGCGGGTGAAATGGTTGATAAACTTACTATTGAATATAATAGAAGTCGTCAAGCAGCAATTACTAAAGAACTAATAGAAATTATATCAGGAGCGGAGAGTTTATAATTATGAGCAAAGGAATAATAACACAAGTTATTGGTGCAGTTGTGGATGTAAAATTCGATGGGGAGTTACCAGAAATTTTAACAGCTTTAGAATGTAAAAATAGTGGCAATAGACTTGTATTAGAAGTAGCTCAACACTTGGGTGAGTCAACAGCAAGAACAATTGCAATGGATGCTACAGAAGGATTAAAAAGAGGTGATGAGGTAATTAACACTAATGCACCAATTAAAGTGCCAGTAGGGCCAGAAACACTTGGTAGGATAATAAATGTGGTTGGAGAGCCAATCGATGAAAGAGGAGTTGTAAAAACAAAAGAAAGTTGGCCAATCCATAGACCTGCACCTGAATTTAATGATCAATCGACTGAAACAGAAATACTAGTTACAGGTATTAAGGTAATCGATTTACTAGCTCCTTATGCAAAAGGTGGAAAAATTGGATTATTTGGTGGAGCTGGAGTCGGTAAAACAGTTTTAATTATGGAATTAATCAATAACGTTGCAAAAGCACATGGTGGTTTTTCCGTTTTTGCTGGAGTTGGAGAAAGAACAAGAGAAGGAAATGATTTGTATCATGAAATGATGGAGTCAGGTGTAATAAAACCAGAAGGTCCTGGTTCGAAAGCAGCTTTGGTATATGGTCAAATGAATGAACCTCCAGGTGCAAGAGCAAGAGTAGCCTTAACAGGTTTGACCGTTGCAGAATATTTTAGAGATCAAGAAGGTCAAGATGTTTTGTTTTTTGTTGATAATATCTTTAGATTCACTCAAGCAGGTTCAGAAGTTTCAGCACTTTTGGGAAGAATTCCCTCAGCGGTTGGATATCAACCAACTTTGGCGACTGATATGGGAAATTTGCAAGAGAGAATAACAACTACTAATAAGGGGTCTATTACTTCCGTTCAAGCAATTTATGTTCCTGCAGACGACTTAACAGATCCAGCGCCAGCCACATCTTTTGCTCACTTAGATGCTACAACAGTTCTTTCAAGACAAATTGCTGAGATAGGTATTTATCCAGCTGTAGATCCTCTAGACTCTACATCTAGAATTCTTGATCCCAGAATAGTTGGTGATGAACATTATAGAGTAGCTCGTGAGGTACAAAAAATTTTACAAACTTATAAATCTCTTCAAGATATTATTGCAATTCTAGGAATGGATGAATTATCAGAGGAAGATAAATTAGTGGTTGCAAGAGCAAGAAAGATTCAAAGATTTTTATCTCAACCTTTCTTTGTTGCAGAAGTCTTTACAGGTTCTCCTGGAAAACTAGTAGATTTAGAGTCTACCATCAAGGGGTTTGATGCAATTTGCAAAGGTGAATATGATCACCTTCCAGAAGCCGCATTTTATATGGTTGGAACAATTGAAGAGGCTATTGAAAAAGCTGAAAAAATTAAAAAAGATGCTGCTTAATGGGTGAAGAATTTAATTTAGAAATTATTAATCCGGATAAGTCTTTTTTAAATAAAAAAGATGTTACCGAAGTTGTAGTTCCAGCACTAGAGGGTGAAATGGGAATTTTGAAAGATCATATATCAATTATTTCGTTTTTAAAACCAGGTATAATTAAAGTTTACTCAAAGTCTGGTGAGGATCAGTATTATATAGAGGACGGGATTTTAGAGTTTAAAAGTAATAACTTATCTGTTCTAACTAGTTCAATAATAAATGTTAAAGATTTAGAAAAAAGTAAAATACAAGAATTAATGAAATTAGCCGAAGAAGATGTTGGAAAACCAGATCTAAATGATCAATCAAGATATCTTGTGGATCAAAAAATTGAAGTTTTAAAATCTATCAATTAATTATTTCTTTTATTTGAGACTTTAATTTTTTATAAACTTCAAGTTTAAAATCTACTACAACCTCTGTGATCATATCTAAATCTATCCATTTCCATTCTAAAAACTCAGGTTTCTTCGTATTAATATTTATTTTATCATCAGTTCCCAAATATCTCATAATAAACCATTTTTGTTTTTGGCCTTTATATTTTCCTTTCCATATTATTCCAAGTAAATGTTCTGGTAATTCATAGATAAGTATTTCATCTATTTCTTTAATCAATTCTACGTCTTTAATACTTGTCTCTTCTTCTAACTCCCTGTAAGCAGCTGACAGAAAGTCTTCATCTTTATCTACGCCCCCCTGAGGCATTTGCCAAAAGTTTTTTGGATTATCAATTCTTTTTGCAACAAAAATTTTGTTTTCTTTATTTAAAATTACAATTCCAACACCACTTCTTAGCGGTAAATTTCGAAATTTTTCATCCATTTTAACCGTTAATAAGTTTTATAGCGTAATTTAATTGATTATCAGTTTCAGTTTTTATTAGAAAGTCATCAGAGTCCTCATCAACCTCTATATCTGGCGATACACCAACCTGTGAAATTGATTTTCCTGATGGCAAATAGTATTTTGCAACAGTGATTCTTATTGCGCCTTCATTTTTAAGTGGAATTATTGATTGAACTGAACCTTTTCCAAAACTATTTTCACCTATAAGAATTGCTCTTTTGTGATCTTTTAAAGCACCAGCTACAATTTCAGACGCAGATGCTGAACCATAGTTAATTAAGACCACTAAAGTTTTCCCATTTGTGAGATCACCTTTTTTTGCAAACCATTTTCTATTTTCAGACGTCTTTCTACTTTTAGTGGATACAATTTCTCCATCTTCAAGAAAAAAATCTGAAATTCTAATTGCCTGAGAGAGCAGACCACCAGGATTATTTCTTAAATCTAAAATATAAGCTTTTACCTTTTTATCTTTTTCTAATTTATTTATTTCTCTCTCAATTTGTTTCCCACTATTTTCATTAAAAGAAGTTAATCGAATATAACCAATATTTTTTTCCAATAAATCAGATTTGACTGATTTTATTTGTATTATTTCTCTTATGATATTGAATGTAAGTGCTTTTTTTTCTCCTCTTCTTCTAATTGTTAAATTTATACTAGATCCAACTGGACCTCTCATTAATTCCACTGCCTCTGTTAAAGATTTTCCTTGTACTTGAGTATCATTAATTTTTACAATGTAATCTCCAGCTTTAATTCCAGCTTTAGATGCAGGAGTATCATCAATCGGAGATATAACTTTTACAACTCCAGACTCCATACTTACTTCAATTCCAAGACCACCAAATTCACCACTAGTTTCAGTTTGCATTTCATTATAAATTTCAGGTGACATATATGAAGAATATGGATCTAAAGATTGCAAAAGACCATTAATTGCTGAGTCCATACTTTCAGATTGGTTTATTTCATCAACATATTCTTTATTAATTTTTTCAAGCACTTCTCCAAATAAATCTATTTTTTTATAAATTTCATTTTCAAATGAAAAAGCAAAATTAAAATAAAAAAAATTGATAATAAATGCTGTTACAAATAATCTTTTACTCATATGATTAATTTCTCTTTTGGAATTAACTCAGACCAAATTTTCTCTAGTTCGTAAAATTTTCTTTTCTCAGGATGAAAAATATGAATGATCAAATCAATTCCATCAACCAATTTCCATTCATTACTATCTTTACCTTCGATCTTAGAATTCTTAATCCCGTTATCTTTCAATTTCTCAAGTACTTGTTCTGACAATGATTGTATATGTCTTGAGGAAGTTCCACTAGCTATGATCATATAATCTGCCATTGAGCTTTTATCTTTTAAATCTATGCTTATTATATCTTGAGCTTTGTTTGTATCTAGAGTGCTTATAATGATTTGTTTTAGATCAGATATTTTATCCATTAATTATGTTTAACCTTATCAAATTTTTCTTAATTGAGAAGATGAAATATTGACTTTATTAAATTTAACAAATTTCAAATTTTTACCTTTTAATGTTTTAAATGATAATGAATTTAATGATTTTTTTTTGTAGCCATGGCGATCAAATACAACAATATTACATTTTTGTGAAATTATTTTCCATTTATGCCATTTGTGAAAATTAATTAAATTATCAGCTCCCATTAAAAAATAAATTTCTGATTTAGTAATTTTTTTTAGATAATTAATTAGATTTATTGTTTTATTTGATCTTATTAAATCTTCGTAGAATTTTACATTTATAAAGTGGTTTTTTCCTATAATTTTTTTACAACTTTTAATTCTTTTATTGATACTATTTTTACTACTTTTTTTAAGTGGATTTTTTTTTGTAATAGCCCAAATAACTTTCTTTAATTTAAATTTTTTAATAGCCTCTTTTGAGATCGCTAAGTGTCCTTTATGGGCTGGATCAAAAGACCCACCAAGAACACCCAATTTTTTTTTTATTTTCAATTTATTTCCTAATTTTTCCATTGCTACTTACTAAGTACTTGTAAGAAACTAATTGGTTCAATCCAACAGGCCCTCTAGGTGGAAGAGTACTTGTTGATATACCAACTTCACCACCAAATCCAAATTCACCCCCATCAGCGAATTGTGTGGATGTATTGTGCATTGCTATTGAACTTTTGATATTTGTTAAAAATTTTTTTGCGGTCATATTGTTTTGAGTAATAATACAATCGGTATGCATAGTTCCATATTTGTTAATATGTTTTACAGCTTCATTGTGATCTTTAACTGTTTTTACTGATACAATTGCTGAAAGGTATTCTTTTGACCAATCTTTATCATTAGCTTTAAGTATATTTCCTTCATAAAATTTTCTTGTTTCATTATCACCAACAATCTTACAACCATGGTATTCTAAATTTTTTAAAATTGGGTTAATCATTTTTTTTATGATCTTTTTATGGAATAATATTGTTTCAGTAGCTCCACATATTGCAGTGTTTCTAAGTTTTGCATTTAAAACAACTTTTTTTGCTAATTTAAGATTTGCATCTTTGTCAATAAAAGTGTGACAAATTCCTTCTAAGTGACCAATAGTTGGTACTTTAGACAATGATTGAACTTTTTTAACTAATTCTTTACCCCCTCTTGGAATTATTACATCAATAAATTTATTCATATAAGTCAACATAAAATCAACTGCTTTTCGATTTTTTATATCTATAAACTGCACAAAATTTTTATCTATTTTGTTTTTTTTCAAAGAGTCTCTAAATAATTCAGATAAAATTTTGTTTGAGTAAAATGCTTCTGTTCCTCCTTTTAATATAACCGGATTTCCAGATTTAAAGCATAATGATGCAACATCCGAAGTAACATTAGGTCTACTTTCATAAATTACTCCAATCACACCCATCGGTATAGAAATTTTGGAGATAGTGAGGCCATTGGGCCTTTTCCATTTTTCCAATATGATATTTGTTGGATCTTTTAGTTTAATTATTGACTTAATAGTTTCAATAATATCAGAAATTTTTTTTTCATTCAAAATCAATCGTTTTATTAAATTGCTCTTAATCCCTTTTTTTTGTGCATTATTGATGTCTTTTTTATTTTGATTGATAATTAATTTTTTTTTCTTGTTTAACAGTAAACAATAATCTTTCAAAACTTTATTCTTTTTTTTTGTTTCGATATTTAAAGAAAAAGCTTTTTTTGATTTTTGTCCAATAGTATTTAATTTTTTTCTCATTATATTTCAACCATATCATCTTTATGAACGACTTCGGACTTAGTAATATAACCAAGAATTTTTTGAATTTCATTAGAATGGCATCCTAAAATTTTAGTTATTTCCTCTGATGAAAAGGAACTTAACCCTCTTGCAAATTCTTTACGTTTATTATCTAAAATTTTAATATGGTCTCCTTTTTTAAATTTACCAGAAACTCTTTTGATACCGGCTGCTAATAAACTTTTACCCCTTATCAAAGCTTTTTTAGCACCTTCATCAATGATCAATTCACCTTTTGGTGATACTGAGCTAATTATCCATTTTTTTCTAGCATGTAATTTAGTGATTTGAGAAATAAACCAAGTACAGTAA
>CACJXB010000004.1:0-43819 GCA_902597265.1 uncultured Pelagibacteraceae bacterium
ATTGAAGCAGATATTATCTTAATAGCATTTGACACAAATAAAAGTTCTAAATTTTTAAACGATAATTTAAATGAGTATATAAGGTTTCTTAGAACACAAAAATTAATTAGAGATGTTGATGCAATACATATAATAGATAAAGATAAAAATGTTTTATTTTCTAGTGAACCATTTGAAAAATATATTCCCCCTGTTGATAGAGCATTAAATTTAGTTTTAGATGATGATCGACCTTTAAAAATAGTAAATGCGCCAGAAAATATTTCTGCTGCAATAATGCGTTTACAATCTTTTGAGGATAGATTTTTATATGTGGTTAAAAATTTAGATAAAAATATCTCTAATTATCTCAATGAGTCCCAAGAGGCAATTAACTTTTATTATAATGTTGAGGAGAGAAGTACGGGTATAACTATTTCTTTTGCAATTATATATATTATAATAGTAACTTTATTACTATTTGTATCTATTACAATCGCTATAAGATTTTCTTCTCGTTTTTTTAGATCGATAAATAATCTTATATTAGCTTCTACAGCAATCGGTAAAGGTGATTTAGAAGTTAAGGTTCCTGAGATTAAGACTGATAAAGACTTAGAAATTTTGAATAAAAATTTTAACATGATGACTGATCAGTTAAAAAATCAGCAAGAAAAACTAATAATTAACGAGAGACATGAAGCATGGAGTAATTTAGCTAGAAAATTAGCTCATGAAATCAAGAATCCTTTGACACCAATACAATTAACTATTGATAGAATAAAAGATAAATATTTAAATAAAATAGTTGAAACTGATCAATCAAATTTTAAAGAAAATTTAAAAATTATAAATAATCAAATTAAACAAATTGAAAATTTAGTAAATGAATTTTCAGATTTTGCAAGAATGCCAAAACCAATTTTGAAAGATAACGATCTTATTAAAATTCTTAATGAAAATATTAATTTGTTAAAAGAAATAGATAAAAGCATAAATATAAATTTTAAAAATAATTATGATAAGATTTTACTGCATTGTGATAAAGAGCAAATAAGTAGAGTTTTTTTCAATCTGATTAAAAATTCTATTGAGAGTATTCAACAAAAAACTCATAAAAATGATGATTTTGAAAAGAATATTAAGATTGAAATTTTAAATAATAATGACCATATTAAAGTCATTATTATTGATAATGGTGTAGGATTGGATAAGATTAATAACGTTAAAGATATATTAAACCCTTATTTCACAACAAAAAAAAATGGAACTGGATTAGGATTATCGATAGTTAATAAAATTATAAATGATCATGAAGGTAAACTTTTATTTTTTCCAATTGCAAATGGGGCAAAAGTTGAAATAACTTTTAGGATAAATGTCAGTAGAAATTTTAATAGTTGATGATAACTCAGATATAAGAAACATCTTAAATGATCTTATCTTAGATGCAGGATATAAGACGAGAATTGCTGCAAATTACAATCAAGCACTATCCGAAATTAATAAAAAAATGCCGGATGTTGCAATTCTAGATGTAAAATTAGATAAAGGTGATAATGATGGAATTGAACTATTAACTCACATAAAATCTAAAAATAAAGATGTACCAGTTATTATAATTACAGGTCACGCTAATGTAGAAATGGCTGTAAACTCATTAAAACATGGTGCATTTGAATTTATTGAAAAACCTTTTGATCAAAATAGATTATTAAATTTTGTAAAACGAGCAGTTGAAAATCTAAAACTTAAATCACAAAATAAAGAGTATGAAACAAAATTATTTTATTCTTATGAATTAATAGGAAATAGTAAAAATATATCAAACATTAGGGAACAAATTGAAAAAATTTCAATAACAGAAAGTAGGGTCTTAATTAATGGACCATCTGGTTCAGGAAAAGAATTAGTAGCAAGAAAAATTCATAAACAATCTAAGAGAAATAATAAACCATTTATAATTTTGAATGGTGCGTTACTAGATGCAAATAAATATGAGTTAGAATTATTTGGAGAAGAAAAAAATAATGGTTCAATTTCTTACGGTGCTTTAGAAAAAGCTAATCAAGGCACATTATTAATCGATCAAGTGTCTGAAATTCCTTTAGATATTCAGTCTAAAATATTAAGGGTTTTAACAGATCAAAAATTTAAAAGATTAAATGGGAATGATGATATTAATGTAGATGTAAGAATTATTTGTTCATCTAGCAAAGACCTTAAAGAAGAGATTTCAATTGGAAATTTTAGAGAAGATCTTTATCATAGACTTAATGTTTTTGAAATTAACATAAAACCTTTGAACGATAGAATTTCTGATATTCCCTTATTAATAGAATATTTTTCAAAGAAAATTTCTGAAAACTACGGTATTAAGAATTTAGCTATTGATGACAATGATAGTTATATTCTTAATCATAATTGGCACGGAAACGTTAGAGAATTGCGTAATCTTATTGAACGTATTGCAATTTTACAGCCAGAAAATAGAGAGAAAATTTCAATTATCATCAAAGAGTCTTTAAAAAATGATAATTTTGATAACAAAATAGCTGAGAATAATTTATCAGTCCCTCTAAAAGAAGCTAGAGAAAAATTTGAAAAAGAGTACTTAACTATTCAACTTAAAAAATTTAATGGAAATATATCAAAAACAGCAAGCTTTGTTGGCATGGAAAGAAGTGCCCTTCATCGTAAATTAAAAGGCTTGGGAATAAAAGAATTTAATTAATGAATATAATTATTTGCGGGGCTGGAAGAGTAGGTTTTACAATTGCAAAACTTTTAAGTGAGCAAGGTCATTCAATTACCGTAATAGATCAATCAAGTGAAGATATACAAAAAATTAATGAAAGCTTAGATGTTAAAGCAATTGTAGGAAAGGCTACATATCCATCAATTCTTGAAAAGGCGAATGCAGTTGAAACAGATATGATAATAGCTGTTACAAGAAATGACGAAATTAATATGTTAATTTGTCAAATAGCTTTTTCAATTTTTAATATACCAAAAAAAATTGCAAGAATAAGATCTCAAGATTATCTAAATCCTAAATTTTCAGGTGTATATAATAAAGAAAACTTACCAATTGATGTGATTATTTCACCTGAAAGAGAGATAGCTAAATCTATTCAGCGTAAATTGGAGGCCCCAGGAGCTTTAGATAGTGTTCCATTTGCTGACAATAAAATAAAATTACTTGAAATTTTAATTAAGGAAGATTGCAAATCAATAAATATTAAATTTAACGAGTTATCAAAAAAATATCCAAAATTAGAGGCTAATATTATCGGGATAAATAGAGGTGATAAATTCTTTATTCCCAAGAAAACAGATGCAGTCAATAAAGATGATAAAATTTATGTAATTATAAATTCGTCACAAATGGCAGAAACTTTAAAAGCTTTTGGAAGAGAAGAAAAAATTTCAAAAAAAATTTTGATTATTGGTGGTGGAAATATTGGATTTAATCTTGCAAAAAATATTGAAGAAACTTTGGAAACGATAAGAGTTAAAATTGTTGAGAAAGATAAACAACGAGCAGAATATTTAGCAAGTGAACTTAATGACTCAATTATAATTAATGGTGACGGATTAGATGAAGAGGTTTTGACAGAGGCAAATTTAGATGAAGCGGAGACTGTATTAGCATTGACAAATGATGATGAAGATAATCTGATGGTAAGCGTTCTTGTAGAAAAATTTGCAAAAGATAAAAAAGATTTTGATGATAAAAGAACTATGGCTTTAATTAATAAACCCAATTATTCTTTACTTCAATCTTCACTTAAAATTGATGATCTTATCGATCCCAGGATGACAACAGTTTCGAGTATATTAAAACATATTCATAAGGGAACAATTGAAAATGCCTATACCATATCAAATGGTGAATATGAGGTAATAGAAGCAGAAATAATTGAATCTTCTGAATTAATGAATATGGAAATAAAAAATTTAAGCTTACCGGATGAGTTAAGAATTGGAGCTGTGTTAAGAGATAAAAAAATCATTATTCCTAGATCTAATTTTGTTTTTAAAAAAGACGATAGAGTTGTTTTTATTGTCAAAAAGGACTCAATTTCTTTTGTAGAAAATATTTTCAGATTAAGTTCTGTTTAAATTGATGATAAAATTTCAATTTAAATATTTAAGTTTCTTTTTTGGTCTTATTTCAATTTTATCTTTTTTTAATATTATTTATTCTTATTATTTTAATTTATATCTTAATCTAAATACTTACTATTTTAGTCTGATCATATCTCTTTTGATATCTATTCTTTTTTTTAAATTAAAAGCTAATGAAAAAAAACAATCAATATTTGATAAAATTTTAACCATCTTGTTAGGATATATTTTAATTCCATTAATTTTATGTATTCCGTTTTATTTTAGTATTTATAATCTAACTTTACTTAATTCATATTTCGAGACGGTTTCTGGATTTACTTCAACAGGTTTTACTATCTTTGAAAATATCAAAAATATTGATCAAAGTTTAATTTTATGGAGATCGTCTACCCAATGGATTGGAGGCCTTTATTTTCTTTTTTCTATAATTTTTTTAATAGATATATATGACGAAAATTTTAAAAAAACTTTAACAAATTTTATATCTTTTGATAGTTCAGAAGTTTTTAAACAAGCTTTAAAGATTTTCTTTTTATATTCTGGCCTTACATTGTTAATTTTTTTAATTTTAAATTTTTTTTCAATAAGATCTTTTAACTCACTCAATCTAGCTTTTACGCTTATATCTTCGGGTGGTTTTCTACCAGTTAATGATCTTTCAAGTATTTTAAAAGATAATACTCAAATAATAGTTTTATCAATATTAATGTTGTTATCTTTTTTTAGTATTTTTTTTAGCTATAATTTAATTTTCTTCAAAAAAAAGAACATGAATTTTTTTTATGAAGATTTTCACTTATTAGTTTACCTTCTTATGATAACTGCTATTTTTTTTCTTTTTTTTAGTTTAAATGTTGATTTTTCAATTAATTTTTTATCTATAACCAGTAGCATATCTAATATTGGATTTTCCCTTGAAAATGATCAAAAAAATTTATCTCTTTTATTTTTAATTTTAGTAATTATTGGTGGTTCGTTTTTTTCTACAAGTTCAGGTTTAAGATTTATAAAGATATATTCTTTATTAAAGTATTCTTTAAACCAAATTTTATCTTTTAGTAGGCCAAAAAATGTATTCACAAATAAATTAATATTCACAAAGATAAATTTTGATTTTCTAGAAATTAATAAATATTTCTTAACAATTCTTATTTTTATAATGTCACTTTTTATTCTTACAATCTTATTAACTATAAATGGCATTGGATTTGAGAGTTCATTCAAATTATCTATATTAACTTTAATGAATACTGTGAATTCCTCTATTTATGGTTTAAATGATTTTGATTTTAATAATCTCAATTCTTTCATAAAATATTGTCTGATTATATTCATGATTATCGGTAGAATTGAATTATTAACAATATTACTACTTTTTAAAAAATTCTTATTTAAAAATTAGTTTATTATTGTATATGTATATTTTCTAATGCGCCCTTAGCTCAGCTGGATAGAGCATCGGTTTTCTAAACCGAGGGTCGTAGGTTCGAATCCTTCAGGGCGCGCCATTTTTATTGATAATTTTGAACTTTTTTTTAATATTTTGCTTGACGGGTATCTGTCCAAATTTCTAAATCCAATTAATTTTTTCTTGAAGAGAGTTTTTTATCATGGTTAAATTATAGATATTCAAAACAATGTTTTGAATTATTTGTTAACAAATAAATAACAGAAGGAAGAATAATGTTTAAATACTTAAAACAATTAACTTCTTTAGTTGCTGTATTTGCTGTGTTGTTCGCTTTTACAACAGAGACTATGGCTGCTAAAAAATCAAAAACACTTAAAAACACTCAAAAGAAAGGTTTTGTAAGATGTGGAGTATCTCAAGGTCTTCCAGGATTTTCTAATGCTGATGCAGCAGGAAATTGGACTGGTGTTGACGTTGATGTATGTAGAGCGGTAGCTGCTGCGGTATTAGGTGATGCAAACAAAGTTAAGTTTACACCATTAAGTGCTAAAGAAAGATTTACAGCTTTAACTTCTGGTGAGATTGATATCTTATCTAGAAACACAACTTGGACACTTTCTAGAGATGCTGATATCGGACTTACTTTCGTAGGTGTAAATTTTTACGATGGACAAGGTTTCATGGTAAGAAAAAGTTCAGGTATTACTTCAACAAGCCAATTCAAAAATGGTATCTCAGCTTGTACAAATATAGGTACAACAACTGAGTTAAACATGAGAGACTTCTTTAACTCAAAAGGAATTTCTTATGAGCCAGTTGCTTTTGAAAAAGCTGACGAAGTTGTAGCTGCTTACGATGCTGGTAGATGTGATACTTACACTACTGATAAATCTGGTTTAGCTGCTCAAAGAACAAAAATGAAGAACCCTGATGAACACATTGTTTTACCAGAAACTATTTCTAAAGAACCTTTAGGACCAGTTGTAAGACAAGGTGATGCAGTTTGGGAAGATATCGTTAGATGGTCATTAAATACTATGATCGAAGCAGAAGAGTATGGAATTACTTCTGCTAATGCAGACTCAATGAAAACTTCTGACAATCCAGCTATTAAAAGATTAGTTGGAGCTGAAGGTGAATTAGGTGCTGCTTTTGGTCTAGATAATGACTGGAGCCTAAGAATTATCAAGCAAGTTGGTAACTACGGTGAAAGTTATAAGAGAAATATAGCTGACACTGGAATTTTACCAGACAGAGGTCCAAACCAATTATGGACTAAGGGCGGAATACTTTACGTTCCACCTGCAAGATAATTGTAGTTTAAAACATTTAAAAAGGGCTAGATTTTTCTAGCCCTTTTTTTTATAAACTCATATATAATCACACCGTGAATTTTAGACTTAAAGATATAGTTCCTCAATTAATTACAGTTATAGCTGTAGTGCTTATTTTTGGTTTTTTTACATACAATGCTCAAATCAATATGGAAAATAGAGGTATTGATTTTGGTTATGGTTTTTTATCTCAAGAGTCTTCATTTGATGTACAGTTTTCTTTAATAGAATATGATGGATCACATTCATATTTTAGAGCATATTTAGTTGGTCTTTTAAATACAATACTTGTCTCTGTTATAGGTATAATTATTGCAACCATTCTTGGAGTAATAGTTGGTGTGGCAAGATTATCTCCTAACTATTTAATAAATAAATTTGCAGCTTTTTATGTTGAGTTTTTCAGAAATATTCCATTATTACTACAGATTTTCTTTTGGTATTTTGCTGCATTAAGAGCTTTGCCATTACCACAAGACGCTGAAGCAATGTTTGGTGTTTTTTTCTTAACCATAAAGGGATTGTATGTTCCAGCATTTATTTGGCAAAATTTTAACATTTTCTTTTATTCAATTGTTGCTGCAGTAATTGCAATTATCGTAATTAGAATTCATGCAAAAAAGGTTCAAGAAAGTCAGGGAAAACAAATTCCAGTTTTTTTAATTTCAATAGGATTAATATTTATTCTTCCTCTTTTAAGTTTTTTAATCGGTGGAGTAAGTCTTTCATTTGAAGTTCCAGTTTTAAAACAACTAGCAACAACATCATTTATTTATGAAGGTGGTGTAAGTTTGCCTCCAGAATTAATTGCTTTAACATTATCTTTATCTTTGTATACAGCTACTTTTATTGCAGAGTGTGTGCGAGCTGGAATTCAAGGAGTGGGCAAGGGTCAAAAAGAGGCTGCTGCTTCTATAGGTCTTACTCCAAACCAAGTATTAAAACTTGTGATAATGCCTCAAGCTTTAAGAATTATAATTCCACCTACTACTAATCAATATTTAAATCTTACAAAAAATTCATCTTTAGCAGCGGCGATTGCTTATCCAGATTTGGTTTTAGTCTTTGCAGGAACAGCTTTAATGCAAACAGGTAAGGCCATTGAAATAGTTTCTATTACAATGTTTACCTATTTAACTTTAAGTATTTCAATATCAATTCTAATGAATTGGTATAATAAAAAAATAGCTATTCAGGAGAAATAATGTCTAAAGTAAATTTTTTAAAACCTGATAAGGCTAATTTGAATACCTTTTTATATCTGGGTACATTTCTATTTTTTATTAGTATTTTTGATGTTTTTCTAAATTCTTTTTTTAACGTAAATTTGACAGGTTTTTTACCTAACTTTTTAAGTTTTTTATTACCGTTAATACTTGGTTTTATCGGTCTTTATTTTATTAGAATAGAATACAGTGGTATAAAAAATTTAGATCTTTTAAACAAACATATAAATACTAATAATTTCAATGCCATCTTATCACTATTAATAATATTTATAATTATTAAATCACTTCCACCTATACTCAGTTGGTTTGTAATTGATGCAAGTTTTGCGGGAGACACCAAAGATGTTTGTACGGGTTCTGGGGCATGTTGGACCTATATTAAAGTCTGGATGAGAAGATTTATGTATGGAATGTATCCAAATGCAGAACAATGGAGAATCAATCTATCATTTATCTCTCTAGTTTTGCTTGGCTCTGTAGGGTATTTTGCTACTGATAGATTTAAAAAATATTTAACCTTATATTATGTTGTAATCTATCCATTAATAGCTTTTTTATTTATATTTTTCTTTATATCAGGTGGACCAGTATTTTTTGATTTTTCATATGGAATAATTGCTGCAATTTTATCAATAATAATTGGTTTTTTTATACCAAGTAAGTTTAGATTTTATTATTTTCTAATAGTACCAATTTTACTTTACATCGTATTAAAGTATTTCATTTTCTTTGAAGAATATATTGAACTAGGAAAATTAGATGGTTTAAATTGGGTAGAAACTGGAGCTTGGGGAGGTTTATCTTTAACATTTATAATATCTTTTTTCTGTTTGATATTCTGTTTTCCAATAGGTATAGCTTTTGCTTTAGGTCGAAGATCAGGTTTTCCTTTAATAAGATATATTTCAGTTGGGTTTATTGAATTTTGGAGAGGAGTTCCTTTAATTACAGTGTTGTTTATGTCTGCTGTAATGTTTCCAATGTTTTTACCAGAGGATTTTTTCATTGATAAGTTGGTTAGAGCAATAATAGCTATTTCATTATTTGAAGCTGCATATGTTGCAGAAGTTATTCGTGGAGGGTTACAAGCACTTCCAAGAGGTCAGTACGAAGCTGCAAAATCATTAGGTATGGGATACTGGAAAATGCATATTTTTGTAATTTTACCTCAAGCTTTAAAATTAGTAATTCCTGGAATTGCAAATACATTTTTAGCTTTAGTAAAAGATACTCCATTAATTTTTGTAGTAGGTCTGTTAGAAATAGTTGGAATGTTAAATTTAGCTAAAACCAATCCAAAATGGTTAGGTTTTGCTATGGAAGGTTATGTTTTTGCTGCAATAATTTTCTGGATTATTTGTTATGCAATGAGTAAATATAGCTATAATTTAGAACAAAAATATAAAACCGATAGATAAGATTTATGTCAGAAAATATTATTCAAATTAATAACATGAATAAATGGTTCGGTGATTTCCAAGTTCTTAAAGGAATTAATTTAGAAGTAAAACCAAAACAAAAGATTGTAGTTTGTGGTCCCTCTGGATCAGGTAAATCAACTTTAATTAGATGCATTAATAGACTGGAAGAACATCAAGAAGGAAATATAGTTGTTGATGGAACAGAGCTTACTGAGGATACTAAAAATATAGAACAAATTAGAGCAGAGGTTGGAATGGTTTTTCAACAATTCAATCTTTTCCCACATTTATCTATTTTAGATAATTGTACGTTAGCACCTATATGGGTAAAAAAAATGCCCAAAAAAGATGCAGAGGAATTAGCTTTAAAACATTTAGAAAGAGTTCAAATACTTGATCAAGTTCAAAAATATCCAGGCCAATTATCAGGCGGACAACAACAAAGAGCTGCAATAGCTAGAGCATTATGTATGGAGCCAAAAATAATGCTTTTTGATGAACCAACTTCTGCATTAGATCCTGAAATGATCAAAGAAGTACTTGATGTTATGGTTAATTTAGCAAAACAAGGAATGACAATGATAGTTGTTACACATGAAATGGGTTTTGCAAAAGAAGTTGCTGATCAAATGATATTTATGGATGAAGGTATGATCGTTGAAAAAGCTGATACTAAGGAATTTTTTGCTAATCCGAAGAGCGATAGAACCAAGCTTTTTTTGAGCCAGATACTATAGATGTCAAAATAATCAAGCAAAATTTCTCAATTAATAGCATAAGTAATGCTTGACATGAGATTTGACTATCCTCAAATTTTATTAAAAATAAATAAATTTGTTGTTGCACGAGGTATCAAAACCTAGTTGAATAAGTTTTTAAAAATAATTAAGAGGGGTCTTAATGGAAGATAATTTTAATAAGCATCTAGGTAATAAGCTTAAACTAAGAAGATTAGCCCTAGGTTTAACTCAAACAAAGGTAGCAAAAGCAATTAACGTAACGTTTCAACAAATACAAAAATATGAAAAAGGAACAAATGGAGTAAGTTCTTTGAGGTTACTTCAACTTTCAAATTATTTAAAAGTTCCAATAAACTATTTTTTTGAAGATTTTTCAGAGTATTTAATTAACATGGAGAGATCAAAAGAAGGTCACATGAATGTAAACTATAATTTTTTAGTAAAATTGTATTCAGAACTTAATTCTGATCAAAAATTAAAATTTAATAAGTCTTTACAAGTAAATAGTAATATTTCGAAAGCTGTATAATCAATTTGGCTCCTCGGGCAGGACTCGAACCTGCGACCAATTGATTAACAGTCAACTGCTCTACCAACTGAGCTACCGAGGAATATTAAAGATCCCAACTTACTTTTTTTTAAAACTAAAACAAGATTTTTTTTGGAGGCAACGCCCGGAATCGAACCGGGATACAAGGATTTGCAATCCTCTGCGTAACCATTCCGCCACGTTGCCCTATGTCTTAGATGATAGCTACAAGGGTTTTATATTAAATATTTACAATTAGTCTATTAAATAACGATCTAATTTGATTATTGTTAATTTAGATTATTAAATTATAAACTAATTAAACCCATGATAAGCGATAAATATATACATTCTAAAGTAGAAGATAAAATTTATGCTTATTGGGAGAAAAATAAATTATTTAAACCTCAAAAAAACTCAAAAAAATTTTCTATTGTAATTCCACCTCCAAATGTGACTGGAAGTTTACATATGGGGCATGCTTTAAACAATTCAATTCAAGATTTCTTAGTTCGATATTATCGAATGAATAACTATGAAACATTATGGCAACCAGGTACGGATCATGCAGGTATTGCAACGCAAGCTCTTGTTGAAAGAAAATTAGAAAATGAAAATTTGAATAAAAATAGTCTTGGCAGAGAAAAGTTTATTGAAAAAGTATGGGAATGGAAGAATGAGTATGGCGATATCATAATTAATCAATTAAAAAAACTTGGGTGTTCTTGTGATTGGTCGCGAAATGCATTTACCATGGATGAAAATTTATCCAAATCTGTAATAAAAGTTTTTGTTGAATTATATAAAAAGAAATTAATCTACAAAGCTGAAAAATTAGTTAATTGGGACACTGTACTTAAAACAGCTATTTCAGACCTAGAAGTTGATCAAAGAGAAATGAACTCTAAAATATATTATATCAGATATCCAATCGAAAATTCTTCAGATTTCATTACAATTGCCACAACAAGGCCTGAAACTATGCTTGGAGATACAGCGATAGCAGTAAATCCAAAAGATAAAAGGTATAAAGAATATGTTGGCAAAACTGTCACAATCCCAATAGTAGGTAGAAAAATAAAGATTATTAAAGATAACTATGCAGATCCTGAACAAGGAACAGGTGCATTAAAGATTACACCTGCACACGATTTCAATGACTATGATGTAGGTCAAAGAAACAAATTAGATATCATAAATGTATTTACTGAAGAAGGAAAAATAAATGAGAATGCGCCACAGGATTATGTAGGTCTTGATAGATTTGAGGCTCGTAAAAAGTTATTAGAAGAACTTAAGGAAAAAGATTTTTTTGTTAAAGAAGAAAATATTAAGAATAAAGTTCCTTACGGTGATAGATCCAACTCAGTTATAGAACCTTTTTTAACTGAACAATGGTTTGTTGATGCAAAAAAATTAGCTGTAAAAGCAAAAAAAATCGTTAAATCAAAAAAAACAAATTTCTTTCCAACTAATTGGTCTAAAACTTATTTTCAATGGATGAACAATATTGAACCGTGGTGTGTTTCCAGACAACTATGGTGGGGTCATCAAATTCCAGCATGGTATGGACCTGATAAAAAAATATTTGTTGCAATAAATGAAACAGACGCAAAAAAACAAGCTAAAAAATTTTATAAAAAAGATGTTGCGATAACAAGAGATCCAGATGTTTTGGATACATGGTTTTCATCTGGATTATGGCCCTTTGCAACATTAGGTTGGCCTGATAAAAAAGATTTTGTTAAGAAATTTTATCCTACTTCAGTTTTAGTTACAGGTTTTGATATTATCTTTTTTTGGGTTGCTAGAATGATGATGTTTGGAATGGAATTTTTAAATAAAGAACCTTTCAAAGATATATATGTTCATGCACTTGTAAGAGATGAAAAAGGACAAAAAATGTCTAAGTCTAAAGGTAACGTAATTGACCCTTTAGATTTAATAGAAAAATATAGTGCTGATGCTTTAAGATTTACTCTATTATCAATGGCATCACCTGGTACAGATGTAAAACTTTCTGAAGATAGAGTTAAAGGTTACAGGAATTTTTTAAATAAATTATGGAATGCTAATAATTTTCTCATAACAAATAAATGTGATTTTAGTAAGACTGATAAAGTTCCAAAAACAACATTAAATATAAACAAATGGATCTATTCTGAATTAATAGAAATTAAGGACAAAATTCAAAAAAACATTGAGGATTATCGTTTTGATGAGGCTGCTAAAAATGCCTATCAGTTTGCTTGGCATTCTTATTGTGATTGGTATATCGAGCTTTCAAAAACAATTCTTTATTCTGAAGATAAAAAAGCCCAAAAAGAAGTGAAAGAAGTATCTGCTTATATTTTTAAACAAATACTTGTAATGCTTCATCCTTTTATTCCATTTGTAACCGAAGAAATATGGTTAAAAAATAAGTTTGATAAATCAAATAAAAATTTTCTTATGTATAAAAACTGGCCATCTGGCAAAGTAAAAAAAGACCAATCTAGAAAAGATGTAGAAAAGATTATCAATATCATTTCAGAACTAAGATCATTTAAAAATGAACTAAATGTAAGCCCTGGTTCATTTGTAGATATATCCTTAAATAAGATAGCAAAAAAAAATAAATCTTTGATGAATATTAATGAGGTGGTTCTGAAAAAACTTGGTCGTATAAATAATTTTTTTGATAAAGATCAAAACAAACCTGCTGCTACACTTGTTATATCTGGTGATATTTTTAAGATTTATTTTGATGAAAATGTGGATTTGAATTTGATCAAAGAAAATTTACAGAAAAGACAGAATAAGTACCAGGAAGAATTAGATAAGATTTCACAACGATTATCAAATAAAGGGTTTGTAAAAAGGGCACCAAAAAATATTGTTCAACAAGAAAAAACTAACTATAGTAATCTGAAAGATGATATCAAAAAAATATCTCTAACAATTGAAAGTTTATAATGCGGAAGTTTAACAAAAAAAAATTACCAAGTAGACATACATCTCTAGGTCCAGATAGAGCTCCACATAGATCTTTTTACTATGCAATGGGTGAAACAGAAAAGGATGTATCGAAACCATTTATAGGTGTCGTATCGACATGGAATGAAGCTGCTCCGTGCAACATAGCTTTAATGAGACAAGCTCAGTCAGTTAAAAAGGGTGTAAGAGCTTCAGGAGGTACTCCAAGAGAATTTTGTACTATTACTGTGACTGATGGTATTGCAATGGGCCATGAGGGAATGAAATCCTCATTGATCTCAAGAGAGGTAATAGCAGATAGTGCTGAATTAACCGTAAGAGGTCATTGCTACGATGCACTAGTGGGTATCGCAGGTTGTGATAAATCTTTACCAGGTTTAATGATGTCAATGGTACGATTAAACGTACCAAGTGTTTTTATTTATGGTGGATCAATTCTTCCAGGAAAATACAAAGGAAAAGATGTAACTGTTGTAGATGTTTTTGAAGCTGTTGGAAAACATTCATCAGGCCAAATGTCAGCGAAAGAATTAAGAAAATTAGAATTAGTTGCATGTCCTACAGCTGGAGCGTGTGGTGGACAATTTACAGCTAACACTATGGCCTGCGTTTCAGAAGCAATTGGTTTAGCTTTACCTTATTCAGCAGGAACACCAGCACCATATGAGGAAAGAGATAAGTATGCAAAAGCAAGTGGAAGAATGGTAATGGAATTGTTGGCAAAAAAAATTAAACCAAGAGACATTGTAACAAGAAAAGCATTAGAAAATGCTGCAACAATAGTTGCTGCAACTGGTGGTTCAACTAATGCAGCATTACATTTACCAGCTATTGCAAATGAAGCTGGAATTAAATTTGATTTAATGGATGTTGCAAAAATATTTAAAAGAACTCCTTATCTTGCAGATTTAAAACCAGGTGGAAAATATGTTGCAAAAGATATGTGGTTAGCGGGTGGTGTGCCAATGCTTTTAAAAACTCTTTATGATGGTGGTTATATTCATGGTGACTGTATGACAGTGACTGGTAAAACAATGAAAGAAAATTTAAAGGGAATAAAATTCAATCCAAAACAAAAAGTTTTAAGAGCATATAACAGACCATTATCTCCAGATGGAGGCGTTGTAGGATTAAAAGGTAATTTAGCTCCAGAAGGTGGAATTGTTAAAATTGCGGGACTAAAAAAATTACAATTTACGGGAAGAGCAAGATGTTTTGATAATGAAGAAAGTGCAATGAAAGCAGTACAAAGTAGAAAATATAAAGATGGTGATGTAATTATTATTAGATACGAAGGACCAGTGGGTGGACCAGGTATGAGAGAAATGCTTTCAACAACAGGTGCAATTTATGGACAAGGTAAAGGAGAAAAAGTTGCTTTAATTACTGATGGAAGATTTTCAGGAGCAACTAGAGGCTTTTGTGTAGGTCACGTTGGTCCAGAAGCAGCATTAGGAGGACCGATTGCTTTATTACGTGATGGGGATGTAATTGATATTGATGCAAAAAAAGGAACAATTAATGTTCGATTAACAAGAGCTCAATTAGCTTCAAGAAGAAGAAAATGGAAGGCTAGAAAATCAGATTTTGGATCAGGAACACTTTGGAAATATGCACAAACAGTTGGACCTGCATATTTAGGAGCACCAACGCATCCTGGTAAGAAAAAAGAAGTTAAGGATTATTCAAAAATTTGATGAAAATTCGCCCAGTTATTTTATGTGGTGGCGCTGGAACAAGACTTTGGCCTAACGCTAAAAAACATCAAGCTAAACAGTTTATAAATTTTGGTAATTGGACTTTGTTGGGAAAAACACTAGAAAGAGTTAAAGCATCTATATATGATGCTCCAATTATTAGTACTAATGCAAAATATTTAAAACAAGTAAAACAACATTTAAAGAAACACAAAATAAGAAAATTTAAGATAGTTTTAGAACCTGCTAAAAGAAATACAGCACCAGCTATATTAAGTACGGCATTAATAAAGGATATACCTAATGAACAACCTTTAATGTTCTTGGCTGCCGATCATTTGATAGAGAAGGTTGCATTATTTAATAAAGCTATCAAAAAAAATCAAAAGAAACTTACTCATAATAATATCTTTATTTTTGGTATTAAACCCAAAATGCCTTCCAGTGAATTTGGTTATTTTTTAACCAGAAATAACAAAGTATCTAAATTTGTAGAAAAACCCAAAGAGGCTAAAGCTAAACAAATAATTAGTAAAAAAGGTTATTGGAATTCTGGAATGTTTTATTTGAGAAAAGATTCAATCATTAATAATTTCAAGAAATACCAACCAAATATTTATAGAAATTGTAACAAAGCTGTAACAAAAGCAAAATGTAAAAGTAACGTGTATTATTTAAACAAACAAGCATTTACTAAAGCAACAGCTAAGTCCTTTGACTATGCGATATTAGAAAAAACTAAAGATATCAATGCTATTAAATTGGATATTCCTTGGTCTGATTTAGGTTCTTGGAAAGAAATCTGTAAGATGTATGGACGAAATAAAAGACAATATTTTAAAAAGAAAAATGTATTTCATAGACCTTGGGGTAGTTATGTTAATCTATTCAATGGTAAGGAATTTCTAATTAAAGAGCTATATGTAAAACCAAAAGGTATATTAAGTCTTCAAAAACATCATCACAGAGCTGAACACTGGGTAGTAACCCAAGGTAAACCTAAAATTACGTTAGATAAAAAATATTTTACCATGAAACCTGATGAAACTATTTTTATACCATTAGGTGCAATCCATAGAATAGAAAACCCATATAAAAAACCAGTAAAAATAATTGAAGCACAAGTAGGCTCAATTTTAAAAGAAACTGATATAGTTAGATACCAAGATATTTATGGAAGAATAAAATAATTATTTTATAAGAAAATTCACTTTTTTATTTGATAGATTTAAATGAATTTTTTTATATGAACCAAAATTATCTCCATCAATTTGAACAGGTATCAAATCATTTCCATCAATTGTAATGTTTTGTGCATAAGTAGTAATAACATTTTTATTTTTACCTAAATCACCATTAAGAATTATTAAAAAAATTGAATATAATAAACTAATCCTAGTCAAATCTTTAAATATATAGGTGACTAATTTCTCTTCAAAAATATTTGTTTTATTTATTTTATGATGTCCAGCGTAATATTTGGTATTTGAAGATAATATCCAGTCTGCTTGATAAAATTGACCATCAAAAGTGACATTTAACTTTTTATTATTCATAAACAAGAAATATTGAAAACCTTTGATACCAAATATAATTTTACCTAGAATCTTTTTAATTTTTGAATTAATTGAATGAACAATTTTTGCATCCCATCCTATACCAGCCATTAAAAAGAAATAATTATCGTTAATTTTTACAAGATTAGAGGATTTATAATTATTAGAAACCAACACATTTACTATATCATCAACTTTTTTATTCATTGATAATTCAGCTTGAAGCAAATTTGCAGTGCCAGCAGGAATATAACCTATGGCAAAATCGTCTTTAAAATCAAAATTATTTTTAATTAATTCATTAATTGCAAAAGAAACTGAACCATCACCACCAGCTACTATTAGTCGATCATAATTTTTTTGATTAAAATTTTTGAAAATTTTCTTAGCTTGATTTATTGTTTTTGTTTCAAAGTAGTCTACAGAAATATTCTCTTTTAACTTAGATAAAATCCTATTTATGAATATAGATTTTCTTCCAGAGGAAGAATTCAAATTATAAATCAAACAACATAACATAATTAATCCTTAAAAAATTTTTAACAAATTTGTAACATTCAAATGAGATAACAACTAGATGATTCGTGTTACAGTTGTGTTAAAAAAAGGTTTTTTAAATGCCTAATATGCTTAAATACAAAAGTATTTTTATTTCTGATGTACATTTAGGTACTAAGGGTTGTCAGGCGAAAAAACTTTTAGAGTTTTTTAAAAACTCAAGATCCGAAAATCTTTATCTTGTTGGGGACATTATAGATATCTGGGAAATGCAAAAAAGTTTTTTTTGGCCTCAAGAACATAATGATGTAATCCAAAAAATTTTAAGAAAAGCTAGACATGGTACCAAAGTTTTCTACATAATGGGTAATCATGACGAAATGTTAAGAAAATTTATTCCAATGCATTTTGGTGACATCCATATGGTTAATAGAGTTATTCATGAAACAAATGCAGGAAAAAAATATGTTGTTGTTCATGGTGATGCTTGGGATGGTGTTATGAAACATGCTAAATGGTTATCTAAACTTGGATCAATAGCCTATAATTTACTATTAAAATTAAATGTAATAATTAATTTTTTTAGAAGATTGAGAGGAAAAGAATATTGGTCTCTTGCAAAATTTTTAAAGTATAAAGTCAAAAATGCAGTTAAATATATTGGTGAATATGAAAAAACACTTTCAGATTATGCAAAAAAAAAAAAATTTGATGGAATTATTTGTGGCCACATCCATCATGCTGAGGATAGAGACTTTAATGGGGTCAATTATTTAAATTGTGGAGACTGGGTTGAATCTTGTACCGCATTAGCCGAAAATTATGATGGTAGTTTTGAAATATTATATTGGGACAAAATAAGAGAACAATATTTAGACGATAAAGAAATAATTGAACCAATTAAAACTGAAGAATTAAAAAAAGCTTCATAATTAATGAAAATTTTAATTGCTACAGATGCATATTTTCCACAAGTAAATGGTGTCGTAAGAACCTTACATGAAACAGGCAATGTATTAAAAGAACAAGGTCATAGAATAGAATATATTACACCTGACTTATTTTTTACTTTTCCGATGCCGAAATATAATGAAATTAAGTTGTCTATAAATGTATGGCCAAGAGTTGGTAATTTAATAAAGAAAATCAATCCAGATGCAATTCATATCGCTACCGAAGGCCCGATAGGCACTATGGCAAGAAGATATTGTTTAAAAAATAATCTAAAGTTTACTACGAGTTTCCATACAAGATTTGATAAATATCTAAAACTTTACTTTCCTATTATACCAGCAAAATGGGCCGAAAAATTTTTAGCAAATTTTCATAATAAGGCTGAGAGAATTTTAGTAACTACAGAGTCTATGAGAAAAGAATTAATCGATATAGGTATAGATGACAATAAAATGATTACTTGGACTAGAGGAGGAAATCATGGAGCTTTTAAGAACCCTAAAAAAATTGATTTACCTCATAAAAGACCTATTTGGATTTATGTTGGAAGAGTTGCAGTTGAAAAAAACATAAGAGCTTTCTTAGAATGTGATTTAGAAGGTACAAAAATAATTATAGGAAAAGGACCTGATTTAAAAAAATTGAAAAAAGAATTTCCTAAAGATATTTTTTTAGGGGAAAAAACAAATGGTGAATTAGCATCACATTTTGCATCTTCTGATGTTTTTGTTTTCCCTAGTAAAACAGATACATTTGGAATTGTAGTTACAGAAGCTTTAAATTGTGGAACACCTGTTGCTGCGTATCCTGTTCCAGGTCCTAAAGATATATTTGAAGGATCTAAAATAAATTGCTTAGATAATGATCTTAAAGTTTCGGCACATAAAGCTTTGAAAGTTAATAGAAATGATTGTCTTGAATTTGCAAAAAAATTCACTTGGGAAGAAACAGCAAAAATATTTTTTAACAATATTTCACCAAATCATTAGTTAATTTTTCCTTAATTTATTTGCATTAAAAGTGTAATGATGCAAAATTAAGCTGTCTAAATTTATGGAATATTTCATCATTCTACTCATAGTTGTGATAGTTTATCTTCTCTATTTACTTAATCAAAAAAAAAACAAATCAATAAATACCGCTACAATAATTAATAAAAGAGAGGAAAAAACCAAAAGAGTAATTATTGATGAACTTGAGGATCAGTTTTTTGCATTAAATAAATTTAACATAATTAAATATGCTAATCCAAGTGCATTAAAAAGATTTGGAAGTAATTTAATTGATAAAAACATATCCTCTGTAATTCGAAAACCAGAATTAATAGATAATATTGAAAAAGCTATTGTTGAAAATAAAACAAAAAATATTGACATTGAAATAGACCTCCCATCATATCAATTTTATAAAATTTATATTATTCCTGGTCCAACTCATTTATTTACTGAACAAGATTCTGTTGTGTTATTTTTAAAAGATTTTACTGAAATTACAAAAGCACAAAAATTTAAAACTGATTTTGTCGCTAATGTAAGCCATGAATTAAGAACACCTTTAATGGCAATCAAAGGATCATTAGAAACTATTGAAGGCCCAGCGTCTGGTGATGAAAAAGCTAAAAAAAAATTTATGAAAATTTTATCTGAACAATCAACAAGGATGGAAAGTTTAATTAATGATCTATTAATTCTTACACGGATTGAACTTGATGAACATATAAGACCTACTTCAATAGTAAATATTAATGAACTCTTTGAAACTATTATTAGTAATTTTGAAATTGTTTTAAAAAGGAAAAATATAACTATTAAAAATCAATTAACAAATACATCAATTGTTATAGGTGATGAAAAAAGATTAAATACAGTTTTTTCTAATCTTTTGGATAATTCAATAAAATATTCTCCAGAAAATAAAAATATATATATTTCTAAAAATGAAAATAGTAACAAACTATTAGAAAAGAATATAATGATTAGTATTAAAGATGAAGGTTATGGCATTCCCCATGAACACATTTCGCGTGTTACAGAAAGATTTTACAGGGTTGACACAGAACAAAGTAAAAAAGTTGGTGGAACTGGTTTAGGATTAGCTATTGTTAAACACATAATTACTCAACACAGAGGTGATTTTGAGATTCTTTCAGAGGTTGGTAAAGGTACTGAAATTAAAATATATTTGCCTTCGAAATAAAAATTTAAAAAAAACTTCATTTTACAACCCTTATTTGAGAAAACTTTAACATTTCTTTGATTGATTCGTGTATAGATTTTATTTAAGTTTTTATAATGTTTAAAATACTCAAAAATATTTTAATATTTTTTTATTTAATCTTGTTTTTCACAACTAGTGTATATTCAAAAGACCTTTCTACTCTTTTACGTACTCAGCAATTAACAGTTTTTGACATAGGTATTTTTAGATTAGAAGAGGACTTAAAGAGTTCTTATCCTGCTGTAAAGAAACATAAAGATGTGCCTTATGAAGATATATATATGGATGTTGTCAGTTCCTATTGGAGAAATACAGTAGATTTAATTGTTTCAATCCCAGTAAATGAAAATTTAAAAAAAGAGAATTATATGTCAGACTCATTTAGATGTAGAAATATATTTAATTCAGTAAGAGATCATTTGTTGAGAAACGAAAATTTAAGTAATTATAGGTTTACTATGGCAACTAGTTATTTAACATCTGTTTTTTCTACTCCAAGCACATGGCCAAGATGGCGATACGATCAAAGCGTCTTAGAAGAATTAGTTAATTTAGTGAAACTTGAAGTTATTTTGAGACCTACAACTGAGCTTGCTTTTAAAGATAAAGTTAACCCTGTTTCTTGTAAAGGTGGTTTAGAAACAGAAAATGATGAGATTATAATCTCAATGAAATACAACTAAAAAGTTATCTTTTTAACAAAAGTGTAACAATTCTGTAATATTAAAGATTCAATTAATTTGTACGAGTCACTCATCTTTATATTAATTAATAACGAAAGGATTAAAGATAATGAAAAAACTAACTATAGTGATCGCTTCTTTAGTTGCTTTATCAATAGCAACTGTTGCTCAAGCAAGAGATCAAATTAAGATAGTTGGTTCCTCTACGGTATTCCCTTACGCAACAGTTGTTGCTGAAAGATTTGGTGGTTCAGGATTTAAAACTCCTGTGATCGAGTCTACTGGTACTGGTGGTGGAGCTAAACTATTCTGTGCTGGTGTAGGTGAACAACATCCAGATATTACAAACGCATCAAGAGCTATGAAAGATAAAGAAAAAGCTCTATGTAAGAAAAATGGTGTTAATGATATCGTTGAGATCGTAATTGGTAACGATGGTATTACATTAGCTTACAGCAAAGATGCAAAACCAGTAAACTTTACTAAAGAACAATTATATTTAGCACTTGCTGCTCATACAGTTGTTGATGGTAAATTAGTTCCAAATATTTATAAAACTTGGGACCAAATTGACCCTAGCTTACCAAAACAAAAAATTTCAGTGATGATCCCACCAGGAACATCAGGAACTAGAGATGCTTGGAATTCTTTAGTAATGAAAAAAGGTATGACTAAAGAAGCTAAAGCTCTTTATAAAGCTGGTTTTGAAGCTGGAAATAAAAAATACAAAAAACCTCAAAAACTTTACAGAGAAGATGGTGCTGCTATTGAAGTTGGAGAAAACGATAGTTTAATCATCCAAAAGTTAACTCAAGATAAAGAAATGTTTGGTTTCTTTGGTTTCAGTTATTTCTTAGCTGCAAAAGATAAATTGCAAGCAGCAAGTATTGATGGTGGACAACCGTCATTAAAGTCTATTCAAGACTACAGTTATGCTGTTGCTAGACCTTTATTCTTCTACGTGAAAAAAGCACACGTTGGAGTAATTCCAGGCTTACATGAGTTTGTGAAAGAATTCACAACTAAGAAAGCTATTGGAAAAGGTGGTTACTTAGCAGACATTGGTTTAGTGCCATTAGACTCTAAGTTGTATAAAACAACTAGAACTAATGCTACGAAGCTAGTTGCTATGGGTGATTAATTATTCCTCAGTTAACAAATGATTAAAAAGGGGGTCTTTTTAGACCCCTTTTTTTTAAAAAAAGAGTAAAGTCCTCACTTAAGGAGATTCTGTGAACTTAATATTATTTACATTTATTGTTCTTCTAGGTTTCACAAGCTATTATTTTGGACGCAAAAAAGCATATACAATTCAATCTACAAAAAAAAGATTAACCGCATTACCACAATTTTATGGTTATTATCTTGCAATCTGGTGTGCAATACCAGCCTTTATAATTTTTTCATTATGGGCAATTTTTGAGCCCACAATTGTAAAACTATTAATCTTAAGTGATTATTCAAATCAAGGTTATCTTGATGATGAATTAAATCTAATATACGAAAAAACAAAAGCATTGTCTCGAGGTCAATTCACTGGAGAAATTACACCTTTTATTGAGGCTTCAGCTGAAAAATATTTAAGTCTTCGATCAATAGCTCAAAGTTCAAAAGTTGTTATAGTATTATCTGCAATTATTGCCTCTGTTGCTTATGCATATAAAAGAATTTCATCTAATTCTAGAACAAGAGAACCAGTTGAAAAATTTTTGAACGCAGTTTTATTTACAGCTTCTTTAGCTGCAATATTAACTACTGTTGGAATAGTTTTTTCACTTATATTTCAAACCATAGATTTTTTTAAAGTAATTCCATTATTTGATTTTGTCTTTGGAACTCACTGGTATCCAGCAAAAGCTTTTGTTAGAGATTCTTCTGAGGCTTTAGATCCGACAATGTATTCAGATACTTTTGGAGCAGTCCCTATTTTTGCAGGTACTTTTTTTATTGCATTTATTGCTATGTGCGTTGCTATCCCAATTGGATTAATGAGTGGAATTTATTTAGCTGAATATGCATCAACTAAAGTTAGACAATATGCAAAACCATTAATTGAAATTTTAGCTGGTATACCAACAGTTGTTTATGGTTTTTTTGCTGCCCTAACTGTTGGACCATTTTTGAAAGAATTAGGAACTTCAATGGGTCTTGAAGTTTCAGCTGAAAGTGCTTTAGCAGCAGGAGGGGTAATGGGTATTATGATCATACCATTTATTTCAAGTTTAAGTGACGATGTAATTACAAGTGTGCCTCAAAGTTTAAGAGATGGAAGTTACGCTATGGGAGCAACTAAATCAGAAACAATTAAGAGAGTTATTTTTCCCGCGGCATTGCCGGGGATAGTTGGATCTATTTTACTTGGTGTTTCAAGAGCTATTGGAGAAACAATGATAGTTGTTATGGCCTCTGGTTTAGCTGCTAATTTAACTTTAAATCCTTTAGAGTCTACTTCAACGATTACAGCTCAAATTGTAGTTATTCTAATTGGTGATCAAGCTTTTGGCGACCCAAAAACGCAAGCTGCTTTTGCTTTAGGTATGTCATTATTTTTAGTAACACTTTGTTTAAATATTGTGGCCTTAAGAGTTGTTAAAAAATATAGAGAAAAATATGAATAAAAATAAAGAACAATTATTAAATAAAAGATATAAAGCTGAACAGCGATTTCGCTTATACGGTCTGAGTGCAATTTTTATGGCACTTTTATTTTTAACAATCTTTATTTTTAAAATTTTTTCAACTGGCTATTCAGCTTTTCAAAAAACATGGCTTATTGTTCCAGTAACTTTCGATGCTGAATTAATGATGTTAGACCAAAATCCTTCTAAAGAAGATTTACAGGACGCTGATTATTACGATATAGCATTAAAATCAATGGCTGATTTAGATCCAAACGCCAATGAAGATCAAGAAAATGAATTGAAGAGAATGGTGTCTTATTTTTTTGAAAAAGAAATTAAAAATGAACTTTTAAATGACCCTAATTTAATAGGAAAAACAAAAGAAGTTTATCTAACTGCTTCAGATGATTTAGACCAAGTCTTTAAAGGAAATTATCCAAGAGATTTACCTGAAGACCAAAGAAGAGTAAGCGATTATCAATTAAAAATTTTTGATCAACTTGTTGCAAATGGTAAGGTTGAAAGTAAATTTAATATAAGTTTTTTTACAAATGCTGACTCAAGAGAAGCTGAGCTAGCTGGAATAGCAAGTTCATTTATGGGCTCAATTTTTTCTATACTTGTTTGTTTAATGATAGCTTTTCCTGTAGCGGTTCTAGCAGCAATCTATCTTGAAGAATTTGCCCCTAAAAATAGATTTACTGATTTTATTGAAGTAAATATAAATAACTTAGCAGCAGTTCCATCTATAGTTTTTGGTCTATTAGGGTTAGGAGTTTTATTGGCTATATTTCAATTACCAAGATCTACCCCATTAGTTGGAGGTATCACTTTGTCCTTAATGACCTTACCAACAATAATTATAGCTGCTAGAGCATCATTAAAAGCGGTTCCACCAAGTATAAGAGAGGCAGCACTTGCTATGGGAGCAAGTCGAATGCAAACCACAATGCATCATACAGTTCCTCTTTCTATGCCTGGTACGTTATCAGGAACAATAATTGGTTTAGCTCAAGCTTTAGGAGAAACCGCACCCCTCATTTTAATTGGAATGGTTGCTTTTGTTAACACGATACCTGGATCACCTATGGATCCTGCTGCAAGTTTACCAGTTCAAATTTATATTTGGGCTGAAAGTGCTGAAAGGGGATTTGTAGAAAAAGTATCGGCATGTATAATGGTCTTACTTGGGTTTTTAATAATAATGAATTTATTTGCCCAAATAATAAGACATAAGTTTGAGAAAAAATGGAGTTAAAATGATAAAGATTAAAGCAAAAGATGTTGATGTTTTTTACGGAAAAAAACAAGCACTCTTTAATATAAGTTTAGATATTGAGGAAAATCAAGTAACGGCATTAATTGGTCCATCTGGTTGTGGTAAATCAACTTTCCTAAGATGTCTTAATCGAATGAATGATGTAATTGATATCTGTAATGTTAAAGGAGAAATTTTAATTAATGACTTTAATATCAATGATAAAAGTTGTGATGTAGTAAGACTAAGAGAAAAAATTGGTATGGTTTTTCAAAAACCTAATCCTTTCCCAAAAACTTTATATGAAAATGTATCTTACGGTCCAACAATTCATGGTATGGCTCAATCAAAACAAGAAATGGATGAAATTGTTGAAACTAGTTTGAAAAAGGCTGCACTATGGGAAGAAGTAAAAGATAGATTACATGAACCTGGAACTGGATTATCTGGAGGACAACAGCAAAGACTTTGTATTGCTAGAGCGATTTCTGTAAGACCAGAAGTTATATTAATGGATGAGCCTTGTTCAGCATTAGATCCTATAGCAACAGCGCAAATTGAAGAATTGATTGATGAGTTAAAAAAAGAGCACACAATAATAATTGTAACTCATTCTATGGCTCAAGCGGCACGTGTTTCTCAAAATACAGGTTTTTTTCACTTAGGACAATTGATTGAACATGGATCTACTGATAAAATATTTAAGAATCCTGATAATACAAAAACCCAGGATTATATAACAGGGAGGTTTGGATAATGTCTGAAGCACCACATACAGTTAAATCTTACGAAGAAGAACTAAAAAATCTGAATGCTAATATCGTTAAGATGGGAAGTGCATGTGAGGATGCTTTAGGTAAAGCAATTCAAGCCATTACAACAAGAAATAGCGATATTGCAGAAAATGTAATTCAAGATGATGAAAAAATAGATAAATATGAAGCCTTGATTGAACAACAAGTTGTAAATTTAATTGCTTTAAGACAACCTATGGCAATTGATTTAAGAGAGACAGTAACGGCTTTGAAAATGTCTTCAGATTTAGAAAGAATAGGTGATTTAGCAAAAAATATATCCAAGAGAACACTTTTGCTAAATGAAAATCTTCCGAAGAATTTGGTAGATGCATTAAATAGAGTATCTACCAGTGTTCAAAAACAATTAAAATCAACATTAGACGCTTATCTAGAAAGATCCGCGCCAATGGCAGTAAATGTTTGGGAAGGTGATGAGCAAATAGATGATCTAACAAATCTATGTATGCAAGAAGTTATAAAATATCTTAAAGAAAATAAAAAAAATTTAGAGGATGGAACTCACTTGTTGTTTGTGACCAAAAACGTTGAGCGTATTGGTGATCATACTACAAATGTTGCAGAACAAATTTATTATTTAGTTAAAGGTGAATATTTAGAAGGTGACAGACCTAAGGGCACCGAGCCAATTGTAACTGGAGAAAAATGATTTATGTCAGCTCATGTTTTCATAGCTGAAGATGAAGCATCAATTGTTAGTTTGTTAAAGTACAATCTTGAAAAAGAAGGTTATAAAGTCAGTCATTCAGAAAATGGAGAAGATGCTCTTAAACAAATAAAATCAAAACAGCCAGATTTGATATTAATGGATTGGATGTTACCTGAATTATCTGGTGTTGAAATTTGTAAAAATTTAAAAAAAGATAATAAGTTTAATGATATTCCTGTCATCATGTTAACTGCAAAAGGGGAGGAAGAAGACAAATTAAAAGCATTTGATACAGGTGCAGATGATTATGTAACTAAACCTTTTAGTCAAAAAGAATTAAATGCTAGAATTAAATCTTTATTAAGAAGATCTAAGCCTCAATCATCATCAGACATTGTAGAATTTACTGATTTAAAAATAGATCGGATTACAAAAAGAGTTTATAGAAAAGATAAGGAAATTACTTTAGGTCCAACTGAATTTAAACTATTAGATTTTTTTATCAAAAATCCAAAAAGAGTTTATTCAAGAGAACAACTTCTGAATAATGTTTGGGGGGAAGATATATATGTTGAGTCTAGAACAGTAGATGTTCATATTAGAAGATTAAGACAAGCAATTAACATTCAAAATACAAAACCTTTAATTAGAACAGTGAGATCAGCTGGTTATTCTTTAGAATCTTGAAGATCTTTGGGCCTTATAAATTCTTTTAATACTCCTTTTTTCTCAACCTCATTCCAGGATTTAATATCAAACTCAATTTTTGCAAATGCTGCTGTTGGGAATTTATAATTCATTAGTTTAAAATTATTCGTATTATGATTTTTTGTAAGATTTCTTACTAAATTTTTCATTGATGGTTCATGGTTTATAATCAAAATTGATTTATATTCACTGGATATTTCTTTAATTTTTTTTATAATTATATTCTCATCAACTAAATATAAATCTTTTGATAAATTAACTTTTTTTGGTTTATTAATTTTCTTGGACAAAATTTGAAAAGTTTTTTTTGTTCTTTTTGATGATGAAATTAATGCATAATCGAATTTAAATTTTTTTTTAACAAAAAATTCACAAATCATTTTTGCATTTTTCTTGCCTCTTTTACTAAGTGGTCTATCAAAATCATTAATACTTAAATCATCCCAACTAGATTTTGCGTGTCTCATGACGTATAATCGATACATAAAATCTAAATATATGACTGCTTTAAAAAAACAACATAAAGAAGAACTGAAATCTAAATATATAAATAGAGAGCTTTCTTGGTTAAAATTCAACGATAGAGTACTTTTAGAGGCACAAAATATTGAAAATCCTCTTTATGAAAGAGTAAAATTTTTATCAATTGCTGGGTCTAATCTAGATGAATTTTTTATGGTCCGAGTCGCTGGATTATATAGTCAAATAAAACAAGAAGTTGACTCATTAAGTTCTGATGGTTTGACACCTGATGAACAGATGGATGAGGTAGTACTTGAAACTAAAAATTTATTAAAAAAACAGAACAAAATTTTTACTCAACTGATTATGGAATTAAAAAAAAAAAATATCAGTTTAGTTAAACCTGTTAATTTAAACACTAAGGATAAAAAAAGACTTCTAGAAATATTTAACGAAGAGATTTACCCTTTATTAACACCATCAGCTATTGATCCTGCGCACCCATTTCCATTTATAATTAATCAAGGAAGAGCTCTTGTAATGAAGTTGAGAAAAAAAAATAAAAAAAGGATTTTAAACTCGATAATAGTAATACCAAAAGCATTATCTAGATTTATTGAAATAGAGTCTTCAAAAAATCATAAGAAGTTTGTTATTCTAGATGACGTAATAAGTTTTTTTTGCTAATGAAATTTTTCCAGATCATGATTTAGAAAAGAAAATGATTTTTAGAGTAATAAGAGACAGCGATGTAGAGATTCAAGAAGAAGCAGAAGATTTAGTTAGATCATTTGAATTGGCTTTAAAAAGACGTAGAACGGGTGATATTGTTCGTTTAGAGGTTCTTGAAAATAGCGATAACGAATTGGTAAGATTTATAACTAATAAATTAGATATAAATCCTGACTATATTTATAATGTATCTGGCCTTGTTGGTATTCAAGATATAGATCAAATATGTAAAGTAAAAAATCCAAAATTAAGATTTAAGCACTTTACGCCTAGAGAAGTTGAAAGATTAAAAGAATATAATGATAATTTTTTTGAAACTATTAAAAAGAAAGATTTAGTTGTTCATCATCCTTTTGAAACATTTGACTCAGTAATTGAATTTTTAAATCAAGCAGCAAGTGATAAAAAAGTTATAGCTATTAAACAAACTTTATATAGAACAACTCTAGACTCACCAATTGTTAAAGCTTTAATAACAGCTGCAGAAAACGGAAAAACAGTTACCGCTTTAATTGAAATTAAAGCTAGATTTGATGAGGAAGCTAATATTCAACTATCAAGAAGTTTAGAAAAAGTAGGTGTTCAAATTGTTTATGGTTTTGCTAAATATAAAACTCATGCAAAATCATCATTAGTTTTGAGAAGAGAACAAGGTAAAATACAAACTTATTTTCATTTAGGAACTGGCAATTATCATCCTGTAAATGCTAAAATTTATACTGATTTGTCTTTATTTAGTTGTGATAAGAAAATGGCATCAGATGTTGAAAAATTTTTCAATTATGTAACAGGATACGCAAAACCAAAAAATTTAAATAAAATTTCTATTTCACCAGTAAATATGAGGCAAACCTTAAATGAAAATATTGATGCTGAAATTAAAAATTCTAAAAATGGAAAATTTGCAGCTATTTGGGCTAAAATGAATTCTTTAGTAGATCCAGAAATTATTGATAAATTTTATGAAGCTTCGAATGCTGGTGTAAAAATTCATTTATTTGTAAGGGGTGTTTGTTGTTTAAGACCAGGAGTAAAAGATAGATCAGAAAACATAGTTGTAAAAAGTATCATAGGAAGATTTTTAGAGCACTCTAGAATTTACTGCTTTAGTAATGGTACAAAAAAAATGCCTAATAGAAATGCAAAAGTATATATTTCTTCAGCCGATTTAATGCCGAGAAATTTAAATAGAAGAGTAGAACTTCTAGTGCCAATTGAAAATGAAACTGTTCATGAGCAAATTTTAGATCAAATAATGTTAGCAAATTATCTTGATACCAGTCAGAGCTGGGAGCTCAATGCTGATGGTAATTATAAAAAAATTAAATATAGTAAAAACGATTCCTTTTCAGCTCATGAATATTTTATGAATAATCCGAGCTTATCTGGAAGAGGTAAAGCTAAACTAAAAATGCAGCCTAAACAACTGCACTTAAGATTGATTAAAAGTGGAAGTAATTAAAAGTAAAAATAGTTTAAAATTAAAACAGGCAAAATTAGCTATAATAGATATTGGATCAAACTCTATAAGAATGCTAATTTATGAAGATTTTAGTTCTTCTCGTGTGCCTTTTTTTAATGAAAAAGCAGTTTGTGAACTTGGAAAAAATTTAGATAAATCCAAAAAACTTCACAGATCTGGTACCGAATATGCTTTAAAAGTTTTAAAAAGATTTTCTGAAATTTTAAATGTTTCAAAAATCACAAATCTTAAAATCATTGCAACAGCAGTTTTAAGAGAAGCAACTGATACAAAACCATTTATTGATGAAGTTGAAAAACTTTTTAAAACTAAGATTAATATATTGTCAGGTGAAGAAGAAGCTGAATGCTCAGCTGAGGGAGTTAAAATAGGCTTTGAGAATGTCAATGGATTAGTTGCTGATCTTGGAGGTGGTAGTTTAGAATTAGCTCGAGTTGAAAATAATATAGTAACTAATAAAACCTCATTACCTATAGGTGTTTTAAGATTATTAAATAATCCTATAGTTAAAAAAAGAAATTTAGCTAAATATATCAAAAAATTATTAAGAGAAGAAAAGTGGCTTTCAAAAAAGAAATTTAATAATTTATATTTAGTTGGAGGTATCTGGCGAGCATTATTTAAATTACATCTTTTTCAAAATAATCATCCAGTACATATAATTCATCAATACAGTATTGATAACAATGTTTTATCTAAGTTTGTTGAAAAAATTTCATCTTTTAATAAATCTAAACTTAAAACAGTTGAGTATATTTCAAAATCTAGAACACCATATTTACCTTATAGTTGCATTATACTTGATGAAATTATGAGAGTTACAAATCCAAGAAATATAATTTGTTCTATAAGCGGTTTGCGTGAAGGTTCCTTATCAATTGACTATTTTAAAGATACAAAAAAATCAGAAATTTTTCATAAAGCACTTGAGAATGTTGCAAAAAAAAGAGGTGATCTAGGATCGAACTATAAAAAATATTATGATTTTATTCAGCCAGTTTTTGAAGGCAATGAACATTTTAATAAGAAATTATTATATTTGGCATGTGTATTAAGCCATATGGATTGGGGATTAGGAGCATTTCAAAAAGCCGAATTGGTATTTCAAGAAACGATTAACACCCCATTACTTAGATTAACTCACAAAGAAAGAATACAATTAGCTTTGTCATGTTATTGGCGCTACTGCAGTATCAAATATAATCCAAAAATGGAGTATCTAACTTTTTTAAATAATAATGAAATTTTTTCAAGTAAACAAGTGGGAGCTGCATTGAGATTTTCACAATCATTGACCTCGATATCTACGATATTCTTGGAGGAGTTTAAATTATATAAAAGAGGTAATGCTGTATTTTTAAAAATTCCATCACAGCATCAAGAAATAATCTCAAAACAAGTTACTAAAAGATTTAAAGCTCTTGCTAGAGAATTATTTTTAGAACCAAGAGTAATTTACTCAAATAATTCACGATAGATTAAATTTAATTCTACTTTTAATTGAGTGATATTTTTTTTGTAACATTATTTTAATTTAAATTAAATAATTAGTTAAATTTTCTGTCATATTTTTCTGATTGAATTTCCAAATAAAAGGAGATTAAAATGAAAATAAATAATTCTAAAATACATAATTTATCAATTGATGAATATGATGAAATAAACAATCCACCACCAGAAGTGGTAGATTTTGACAATATACTTAAAAAAGCCATGAGCAGAAGAAGCTTTATGAAAAATAGTGCTATGTTTGGTGCATCAGCCTTTGTTCTTGGTTCTGGTCTTAACATATTAAGTCCAACAGATGCTGAAGCTGCATTTTCTGGTCTTATAGATTTTAAGCCAATCAAAGCGGATACAAAAGATGATATTACGGTGCCAGAAGGATATAATTGGGAAATTTTAGCTAAATGGGGTGATCCATTATTTACCAAAGGTAAATGGTTTGATCATTACTCAAGAGGTACTGGTGAAAGTCAAGAACTTGCCTTTGGTGATAACAATGATGGTATGGACACTTTTTATACAAAAGATGGTAAAACAATAATTGCAGTCAATAATGAATATGTGAATAGGTCTATTATCTATGATAATAGAAGTTCTAAATTACCAGAAACTGCAGATGATGTTAGAAAAGGTAAAGCTGGTCATGGAGTTAGTATCTTTGAAATATCAAATGCAAATGGTAAATGGGAGATAGTAAGAGATTCTAAATATAACAGAAGAATAACTGCAGATTCAAGAATGGAAATCACTGGTCCAGCTAGAGGTCATGATTTGTTAAAAACAATTTCTGATCCAACGGGAACATTGTCCTTAGGAACATGGAACAACTGTGGAAATGGTAAAACTCCATGGGGAACTTATCTAGCTTGTGAGGAAAATTTTAATGGTTATTTTTCTAACACAGACCCTAATGCTGATATACCACCTGAATTCAAAAGATATGGTATTTCAACAAAGGATTGGGGTTACGCATGGGGTAAATTTGATGATAGATTTAATTGGGATCTCGAACCAAATGAACCTAATAGAGCAGGGTATGTTGTTGAAATTGATCCATTAAATCCATCATCAACACCTAAAAAAAGAACAGCTTTAGGAAGATTTAAACATGAAAATGCTGAGGTAGTACTTGGTAGAAATAATGAAGTTATTGTTTATTTAGGAGACGATGAAAGAGGTGAATATTTATATAAATTCGTTTCATCAAGAAAATATAATCGAAATGGTGACAACTCCAAAGTATTAGAAGATGGAGATTTATTTGTTGCTAAATTTAACGATAATGGAAGAGGTAAATGGTTACCGTTGACACCTAAAACAACTGGAATGAAATCCAAAGCTGAAATAGCTATTCACACTAGAATGGCAGCATCAGCTGCAGGTGGAACTACAATGGATAGACCTGAATGGGTTGCAGCAAATCCTTTAAAGGCAGAAGCTTATGTTGCTCTAACAAACAACAAAAATAGAGGAAAAAAACCAAATGCAGGTGGTGATGATACATCTGTAAATGGACCTAACCCTAGAGCTAATAATAACTATGGTCAAATCGTTAGATGGACAGCTGATAGAAACAATCATGCTTCATCTAATTTTAAATGGGATATATTTGCACTAGTTGGAAATCCATCTGTTCATAAAGGAGCAAATGCTGGATCTAAAAACATAAACAAAGATAATATGTTTAATTCTCCAGATGGAATTAAATTTGACTCTAAAGGAGGATTGTGGATCCAAACTGATGGAAATTATTCAAACACAGGAGATTTCGCTGGAATGGGCAATAATCAAATGTTGTATGGAGATCCAAAGACAGGAGAGATCAAAAGATTTCTTGTAGGACCTAATGAGGCAGAGGTTACAGGATTAACTTGGAGTCAAGATTATAAAACTATGTTTGTTGGTATTCAACATCCTGGTGAAAAAGGTAATTCTATTTGGCCAGATGGACCTGGAACTGCTCCAAGATCTGCCATAGTAGTTATCAGAAAAAATGATGGTTCTAGAATTGGTTAATTAAATTAAAAGCTCCCCTTTAAAAAATACGCTCGGTAAAATTTACCGAGCGTATTTTATTTTAAATCAAGTACATAATTGTATAAAAAATATTATTTAAATTCATTTAACTTTAACAATAAGTTAATAATTTTGTAATTTAGTTTATGTATAAAACATTAACAAAGTTTAAGATATTAAGTCTCATTTTTTCCTTCCTAATAGTTAAATTTTGTTAATTAACTACTTACTTCCTTCTCAATAGAGAGAAGGAAGTAAGACGATTTAGAATTAATTATTTATAGATGCAGGAGACTGCTCTGCATTTTTCTTAGCAAGTTTTTTTGCTTTTTTTTCTGCAACCTTTTTTTCTAGACCAGCAATTTTAATATTAAGGCTTGATAATTTTTTTTCTTTTGCTGTAATTTTATTTTTCAATCTATCAATCGCTTTTAAAATTTTTGTTTTTTTCTTCTCATTTTTTTTTAATTTTTTTCCCATTTTCACCTCCAAATTATTATTATATGACTAATTTAATCACATAATTCATAAATCTAAAAGTAAATTTAATACAACCTGTAGTTTATAGATTTTTAATATTTTTTATTAAATATAAAAACATTGCTATATGAGAACTATTATTGAATTTTTGATTTAATATTAATTTAAATATCTCTCTTTGATTAAAAAGATAAATTCTAATACCTTGTTCTGGTTTCGAAATTTTAATTAAGTCTTCTGTGTAATAACCAGTAATTTTAGTAGTTAGTCTTCCAGGCTCTGTATAAAAACTAACTATTTTAGTCAATTTTGATCTTGATCTATATCCTGTTTCTTCTCTTAATTCTTTTTGTGCTGATTGCAGAGTTGTTTCCTTTTTTTCCACTATGCCAGAAGGAAACTCGTAATTAATTTTGTTAATTGGAACTCTTTTTTGGGAAACTACTACATATTTGTCTTTAATCTTAGGTATTACTAATGAAAGATTAGAAGTTTTAAGATAATGATAAAACTCTTTTTTTTTAAATTTTTTGTTAATTAAACTTATTCGATTGGTAAGTTTTATATTTTTCAATTTTTTTCTAAAAATAACTTTTTAACAATAAATATAGCAATTAACATTCCTACAAGCTCGGCTAAAATATAATAAGGAGTGTTTAGATAACTAATACCTGTAAAAGACTCTGTAAATGTCCTAGCAATTGCAACAGCTGGATTTGCAAATGAAGTTGAGGAAGTAAACCAATAACCAGCAGTAATATATAGACCAACACTAGCAGCAACAGCAATTTTACCTGACTTCATAGCCCCAAAAATTATCACTATAAGTCCTAATGTTGCTATCACTTCAGATGTTAGTATATAAATCCCATCTCTTGACTTAGTAGATAATTCATAAATTTCATGTTCAAAAAAGAAATTAGCTAAACCAACACCAATCAAGCAACCAAACAATTGAGCAATGATATAGTAGGGTAATAGTTTCTTTTTTAATTTACCCATTATTGCCATTGCGATACTTACAAATGGATTAAAGTGAGCTCCTGATACATCAGCAAAAACTGTAATAAGCACAAATAAACCTGCTCCTGTTGCTATAGTATTAGCTATTAACATCACAGCAACATCATTAGTTAAGTTTTCAGCCATTAAACCTGAACCAACAATAATCATTACTAAAAAACAACTGCCTAATAGTTCAGCAAGAAAATAGCGGCTTTTATTTTTCATAAATCAGTTCCTTTATTCTTTTATGAATATTATTGTAAACTTTTTCTATTATTTCATCTTTTTTATTTAAGTCGTTTGTTTCATTAAGTAATTTAACAGGATCCTCTATATCCCAATGAATTATCTGATCTTTATTAGGCCAAATAGGACAGACTTCGTTATTGGCATTATTACAAACTGTAATTACATAATCCATTTTAATTTGACTATTAACGAACGTATTAAAATTTTTAGATCTATAATTTGAAAGATCATAATGTTTTGATAATAAATAATTCTTCACATCTTCATTAATTTTTCCTGTTGGATTACTCCCAGCACTAAAACCTTTATACATATCGTCATACTCGTTATTTATTATACTTTCAGCAATAATACTTCTTGCTGAATTACCTGTGCAAACAAACAATATATTCTTCATTTAAAAAATAATCTTATAAATTCCAACAACAAATAATGGAATTTGTAATCCAAAGTTTGTTAGTATCGCTTTATCTTTGCTCATAAATCCAGCTATAGTCCATCCAACAACTCCTAATCCATGAAAATATATATTTAATGGATATATATTTAAATTTGTAAGAAGAATTCCTACTAAAACTAAAAACGTACTAATCCACTTTAGATATTTTTTTATAAACATATTTCCTCCTTCTTATTAATTATTACATTAATGTTACAAATTTATTAAGGCTTAACAGTATTATAGAAAATTAGTTATGTATTTATAAATAAAGAAACCAACAATTAAAAATCCTAAGCCTGTGCCATAGATTAGGAAGAAATTCATATTTAAAGATTTTGCAAAGAAGAAGGGTAAAAAAAATAGATAACTTACAGGTATAGCAACCAATATGCTTTTAGTAAATAGAATTGTTTTTTCTATATCATTATGTTCATAGTAGGAAAAAGCTGTAGCTATGAGTGATACAAGAGGCAAAGCAATAATAAAACCTGCAAGTTTTGGATTTTGACCCGAAAGCCAACTAGCAAAGGCAATTATAATTGCAGCAAGAACAATCTTTAAGGTAAAAAATATCATTAATGATTTAACTTTATTAAAAAAATATCATTAATGATATGATTTTATTTAAGTGTGCATTTTTTGCATAAACCAAAAAACTCAAGATTATATTTACTGTATTTCATACCATCTTTGTCTTTAAAGTTTGCTAAGTATTTGGAAAGACCTGCGCTACTTATTTCTGTTACTTTTTCACAAATCTCACAGATTGAAAACGCAGTAGCTTTAGCCACCTGACAACTTGAATTATGACATGCAATAAAGGCATTTCTACTTTCAATTTTATGAATTTTACCTATTTCAATTAACTTATCTAATGCTCGATACACTTGCAGAGGAGCTTTAATACCTTTTTTTTTTACATTATAGAGTATTGAGTAGGCCTTAAGTGGCTGAGGTGATTTATCAATTAAATCAAAAATAATTTTCTGATTTTTTGTAAGATTATGTTCTTTGCGCATTTTATTCATTTTACTGACTCCTCATTAGTTTTTCAATTTAATCGTTTGTTTTATTTTTAGTAATGAGATTATAAACAGCGCTAATGCAGCAGTAATTATTGATGGACCCGATGGAGTGTTGAATTCTAAAGATGAAAATAGACCTATCACTACTGACAACAAGCCACCAATAATTGAAAAAAAAACCATCTTTTGAGGATTATCTGAAAGGTTTCTGGCCATAGCAGTTGGTATAATTAACATTCCTGTTATCAACAATACTCCAACTAATTTAATTGAAATGGCAATTATTGCTGCTAATAAGATTGTAAACACTGCTTTTGCTCTATCAGGTTTAAGACCTTCTGCTTCTGCTAATTCATAATTTACAGTTGAAGCAAATAATGGCCTCCAGATTAATCTTAAAACCAGTAAAATTAAACTTCCTCCAACCCATATAGTCACTAAATCTTTTTTGCTAACAGCCAAAATATCTCCGAACAATAGTCCCATTATATCAAATCTAATGAATGTTAAAAACCCAATCACAACCAACCCAACTGCTAGAGATGAGTGAGCCAAAAGACCTAACAATGCATCACTTGGTAAATTAGTTTTTTTTTGTAGTTGTATTAAAATTAATGCAATTACTGACGAAATTAAAAATATTGAAACAGCAATATTAAATTCTAATGAATAAGCAATTGTTACACCCAGCAACGCAGAGTGGGCAAGTGTGTCTCCAAAATAAGATAATCTTCTCCAAACAACAAAACAACCAAGAGGACCAGCAACAAAAGCAATACCAATTCCTGCAACCAATGCTCTTATAAAAAAATCATCAAGCATCTTAATTTTTTTTTATATCTCCATCAATAGTATGAACATGATCATGATTATGTTCATATCTTGTAAGTATTTGAGCTGCTTTTTCTCCAAATAAAGCTTTATATTCATTATTTTTTGCAACATCTATAGGTGATCCTGAACAACATACATGGCCATTTAAACAAACTACGTGGTCAGTAGCGCTCATTACAGTATGAAGATCGTGTGAGACTAATAAAATACCACAATTTAATTCATCAGAGATTTTTTTAATTAATTCGTATAAAGCAATCTCTCCAGTAAAATCTACTCCTTGAACGGGTTCATCAAGAACTAATAATTCTGGTTTTTTTGAAATAGCTCTTGCTAATAAAACTCTTTGAAATTCACCTCCTGATAAATTACCTAAATTTTTATCTTTAAGATTTATCACACCAGTTGATGATAAAGCCTCATTTACTGCCTCATCCTCAATGTTTTCCGTTAGCAACATAAAATCATGAACTCTTAGAGGCAATGTCCAATCGATTGATATTTTTTGAGGAACATAGCCAATTTTATCAGTATATTTTTCAACCTCGCCATCAATTTTTTTATGTATACCTAGGGCAATTTTTGCAATGGTGCTTTTGCCTGAACCATTTGGTCCAATGAGAGTTACAATTTTGCCTTTTTCAATGATTAAAGACACATCCCGAACAAGCCATTTATTTTTATGACGGTACCCAGCATTATTTAACTTTATTAGTATATTATTATTTAAACTCATTTTATTGCTTGACTTTGAAATGTTATATTATTACATAATGTTATATTATAACAATAACTAAACGCTTTAAATTATGACAAAACTCAAAAAAATTCCATTAATTTTATCAATTTTATCAATTATAACTTTTTTTTCACCATTAAACGCTGAAATAAAAGTTGTAGCCTCTATTAAACCAATACATTCTCTAGCTGCTTATTTAATGGATGGTGTAAACAAACCAGAATTAATAGTTGATGGATATTCCTCTCCTCACGGATTTGCATTAAAACCGTCTCACGCAAAAATGTTACAAGAGGCTGATCTTATATTTTGGGTTGGCGAAGACTTAGAAAATTTTTTAGAAAAACCATTAGGTTCAATTGCTAAAAAGGCAGAAAAAATTGAATTGTTAGAAATAAAGGGTCTCACAAAATTAAAGTTTAGAGAAAGAAATATTTTTGATGGTCACGACGATCATGGTCATAAAGATGACGATCACGATGATCACGATAAGCAAGCAAAAAAAGACGACCACGATGACCACGATCATGACAAAGAAGGTCATAAAGAAGATGATCATGATGATCATGATCATGACAAAGAAGGCAAAAAGAAAGATGACCACGATGATCATGGACATGATGAACACGGACATGAAGGTCATGCACATGGAGAATTTGATCCACATATTTGGTTGGATCCAATGAATGCAAAAATTATACTAAAAGAAATGGCTGAGCATTTGATTGAAAAAGATCAAAAAAATTCATCTATCTATAAAAGAAATCTTAAAAAAGGATTAAAAGATTTAGACAAATTAACAAGTGATGTAAAATCTGATTTAAATAAAGAATTTAAATCAATTGTATTCCACGATGCATATCAATATTTTGAGAAAAGATTTGATGTAAATGTATTAGGAGCTTTTACAGTGAATACCGATGTTTTGCCAGGTGCCGAGCAGTTATCTGAAATTAGAGAAATAATCGAACATGATAAAGTAAGCTGTATATTTTCAGAACCACAGTTTAATCCTGATATTATCAAAGCTGTGGCGAAAGATACGAATGTTGCAACTGGTGTCATTGATCCATTAGGCGCAATGCTTAACCCTGGTAAAGATTTATATTTTGATTTAATTAGCAATATGTCAAAATCTTTTAAAGGATGTTAATTTAATTAATGGAAGAAACCAACAGACAGGTTCCCGTCACTGTATTAACAGGTTTTCTTGGTGCTGGAAAAACTACACTTCTTAATAGAATTCTTACGGAACAGCACGGCAAGAAGTACGCCGTTATTGTAAATGAATTTGGTGAACAAGGTATTGATAACGACCTTGTAGTGGATGCTGACGAGGAAGTTTTTGAAATGAACAATGGCTGTATATGCTGCACAGTCAGAGGTGACCTAATTAGAATACTTAGTGGGTTAATGAAGCGAGCTGATAAACTTGATGCAATTATAGTTGAAACAACTGGTTTAGCAGATCCAGCTCCTGTGGCTCAAACCTTCTTTGTAGATCAAGATGTAGCAAATAAAACAAAGCTAGATGCAATTGTTACAGTTGCAGATGCAGTTCATTTAAGCTCACAAATTGAAGACCATCACGAAGCTGAGGAACAAATTGCTTTTGGTGATGTAATATTACTAAATAAAATAGATCTTGTGAAAGATGAGAATATAGAGGTAGTGACAAAAAGAATTCGTAAAATTAATCCTTTTGCTAAAATTATTAAAACTACAAAATGTGGAACACCACTTAAGGAAATTCTTAATCTTGATGCTTTTAGTTTAAAACGTATTTTAGAGGTAGAACCAGATTTTCTTGAGTCAGATCATGACCATGAACATGATGATGATGTTACAAGTTTATCATTTGTATCTGATACACCTCTTGATATGGAAAAATTTCAAAACTGGTTTGGAAAACTTTTACAGACAAAAGGTCAAGATATTATGAGAACAAAGGGAATACTTAATTTTAAAGATGAAAATGATCGATATGTATTTCAAGGCGTTCATATGTTGATGGATGCTTCTCCTATGGGAAAATGGCCCGAAAATAAAAAACGTAGTTCTAGACTAGTGTTTATTGGACGTAACTTAGATACAATGAATTTAAAAGAGGGATTTGAAGCCTGTAAATCAGTATGACAACTGATTTAAATCAATTTCCAGAGCTAGATAAAACTAAATTTGAACAAAGAGGAATTCAGTTAGAAATTGGAGTTCCAGTAACCTGCGCGGTTTCAATTGGTAATAATATAGCTGCTGGTTTTGGTGATGGTACTGTGAGAATTTTCAGTTCTCGAGAAAAACACAAAACTTTAAAGGCTCATAAGGGTGTTATACTTTGCATGTCAAGGGATGGTAATAATATTTTAACCGGTGGTGATGATGGTTATTTTTTAAAAATTTCACTTAATGGAGAAATAAATGAAATTAGAAACTTTGGTTCACGATGGGTGGATCATGTTGCAGCATATAATGGAAACCTAGTCTGTTCTTCAGGTAAGGTAGTTTATTATTGGGATAAAAATAAAAAAGAACCAAAATCTTTAAATCATGATAGTACGATTGGAGGTTTAGCATTTGATGCTAAAGGAAGACGGTTGGCTGTATCTAGATATGGGGGTGTTACAATTTGGAAAAAGGATTACAGTAATAAATGGAAATCAACAAAATTAGATTGGAAAGGTTCTCACAACAAAGTGAGTTTTAGCCCAGATGGTAAATACTTGGTAACGTCTATGCAAGAAAATGTACTTCGTTGCTGGCGTTTAAAAGATAAGCTTGATTTTGCTATGTCAGGATATGGCTCGAAAGTTAAAAGTTTTGCATTCATTAGTGATACAAGTTACTTAGCAACATCAGGAGCGATAGATGCAATATGTTGGCCCTTTGACGGTGAAGGACCAATGGGACGTAAACCTATTTGTCTTCCTTATATAGGAAATAAACAAGTTACATTTATAGAACCATTTCCTGATGAAAAAGCAATTTTTGCTGGTTTGAGTGATGGTTCTGTTTTTTTATCTCAAATTGAAAATGAAAATAACACTATAATAATTAGAAGTTTCACAGGTTCTGAAGTTAGTGCTATCGCAATGACTGATGATAAATCAAGTATATTTATTGGTGACATGAATGGAAATACTTTATGGACTTCAATTTGGGATCAATAAAAAATGTTTAATAAAAAAAAACCAAATTTAGAAACAATTCAGAATTTAAAAAATTATTTTATAAATAAATATGAAATACCAGAAAGTACAATTTTAAGCATTGCAGAATTAAATTGTCATGAACCTGATTGTCCTCCGACCGAAACAGTAGTAACTGCTAGATCAATAGATGGATCTACTCAAAACTGGAAAATCCATAAACCTATAGATGAAATAAGTGAAAATGACGTTAATGATTTAGAATAAAAATTGATCTTTAGTTATAAATAATATCTAATAATGGGATGAGTACAATTTCCCTTACATTGGATGAAATTTTTGTTTTAGCTAAAAAGACTTTACTAGCTAATGGCTGTGATGATGAAACAGCATCTATTCTCTCTGATTTAATAAGAAATGCTGAAAGAGATGGATCTTTATCTCATGGTTTGTTTAGGTTGCCTGCATATGTGAGTGGTTTAAAAAGTGGAAAAATTAATGGCAAAGGAAAACCTGAAATAAAAAAAATTTCAGCATCAGTAATAAAAGTTCAAGGGAATAATTGTTTAGCCCCTGTAGTTTTAAATAAAGGATTACCTAAATTAGCAAAAGCTGCAAAAGAAAATGGAGTGGCCGTACTTGCTATAAATAACTCTCATCATATGGCTGCGATGTGGCCAGAGACAGAAAAATTAGCAGAAGAAGGTTTAGTTGCCTTTGCTTGCACATCATATAAACCTGCTGTAGCACCCGCTGGAGCTATCAAACCGTTGTTCGGGACAAATCCAATTTCTTTTGCATGGCCACGACCAGGAAAAACTCCTGTAGTTTACGATATGGCAACTGCATCAATGGCCATGGGTGAAGTTCAAGTTGCTAAAAGAGAAGGGCACAAAGTTCCACTGGGTACTGGTTTAACTAAAGATGGTAAAGAAACAACTGATCCAGGAGCAATAGCGGACGGAGGTGTGTTACTGCCTTTTGGTGGTTACAAAGGTTCAGCAATAGCAATGATGGTAGAATTAATGGCTGGCGCATTAGTTGGTGATAATTTTAGTTTCGAAACTGCAGCGAAAGATAATAATGATGGTGGACCACCAAGTGGTGGAGAATTTATTATTGCAATTTCTCCAGATAAAACTTCAGGAACAAATTGGCAAAAACATGCTGATGAATTTTTTGAAAAGATGAAATCTTTTGATGGAGTTAGACTTCCTGGTGAAAGAAGACATAAAAATAGATTAGACAAAGGTCCTCGAAATATTAATGAGGAGCTTGTAAATAAAATAAAATCTTTAAGCTAAAGTTATTTCTATTGGAGTATGATCTGATGGTTTTTTACGACCTCTTGGATTTTTATTAATATTTATTCTCTCTACTTGATCAATTAAAGAATTAGAAACTAAGAAGTGATCAATTCTCATGCCATTATTTTTTTGCCAAGCACCCCTCATGTAGTCCCAAAATGTGTAGCCCTCTTTAGTTTCGTTGAAATGTCTGTACACATCATTAAAACCTAAATTAATCATTTCTCTTAGTTTTTTTCTTATCTCTAATCTGAATAATGCATCATCTTCAAAACTTTTGGGATTATAAACATCCTCAGCAGATGGAATTATATTAAAGTCACCAGCAAGAATTATATTTGAATTTTTCTTACTCAAGGTTTTTAACTGTTTGATTAAATCTTCTAGCCATTTTTTCTTATAATCATATTTTTCAGTATCAACTGGATTTCCATTTGGAGTATAAATATTAATTAGCTGAATATTTTTTTTCTTATACTCAAGTTCAGCTGAAATAATTCTTGATTGTTTTAATTTATCCTTAATTAAATCTGTTCTTATATTTTTTAATTTTTTTTTAGAAATAATTGCAACACCATTGTAGCTTTTTTGTCCAAACACGTGGCTTTCGTAATCCATGGCTGAAAAATCATCATAGGGAAAATTTATATCTTCAGTTTTGATTTCCTGCATCATTACAATATCTGGTTTATATTTTAAAAGGTAACTTTTGATATTTTCAATACGTGCTCGAACAGAATTTACATTCCATGAGGAAATTATCATTAAAGAGAAAAAGAGACACCACAACCACAAGATGATTTAGTTTGCGGGTTTGTTATCTTAAATTGTTCACCAATTAATTCTGAAACATAATCAATTTCAGATCCTTTTAATAGATCAGCAGAGGTTTTATCAATAAGTATATTTTCATAACTTAAGTCTTCTTTGGTCTTTTCTCTATCAAAAGTAAACTCGTATTGAAAGCCAGAGCACCCACCACCC
>CACJXB010000005.1:0-41138 GCA_902597265.1 uncultured Pelagibacteraceae bacterium
ATTGCAGTTGATGCAATGGGTGGTGATGGATCACCAAAAAAAAGTAATTGACGGTATAATTCATAATTATTCAAAAGAGAAAAATAATTTTTACAAAATTTTTGGTGATAGAGAGCAAATTCTTCCATTGATTAATAATAAAATTGATGAACAAAATTTTGAAATTATACATACCCAGAACCAGGTTAAAAATACTGACACACCACTTGAAGCTGCTAAAAAAGGTAAAGATACAAGTATGTGGCTTTCAATTGAAAGTGTAAAAAAAAATGAAGCTGATGTAGTTATCTCAGCAGGTAATACAGGAGCATTGCTGGTAATAGCAAAATTAAATTTAAAGATGATAGAAAATATAGATAAACCAGCTTTATCAGCTCTTTGGCCGAACAAAAAAGGGATGAGTGTTGTTCTTGATTTAGGTGCAAATATAGAATGTAGTTCAAAAAATTTATTTGATTTTTCGGTTATGGGATCCTCTTTATATAAATCACTATTTCCAGATGACATACCTAATGTTGCTTTACTTAATATTGGTTCAGAAGAGCTTAAAGGAAACGAGATTATTAAAGAAACATACCAATTATTAAATGAAAAAAAATCTGATAGTTTTAATTTTGCAGGATATATCGAAGGTAATGAATTAATGAACGGTAATGTAAATGTAATTGTGTCCGATGGTTTTACAGGCAATGTTGCTCTCAAAACAGCAGAAGGTACAGCAAATTTTATCACTGATGAACTTAAAAAAGCACTTGGTGGTTCAATAATTGGAAAATTTTCATCATTTTTAAATATTTCAAATTTAAAAAAATTTAAAAAAAGATTAGATCCAAGGCTATATAATGGAGCAATTTTTATAGGTTTAAATGCTCCTGTGGTTAAAAGTCATGGTGGAATTGACTATATAGGTTTTTCAAATTCATTGAGTGTTTGTAATAAAATTGTTAAAGGTAATCTTATAGATAAAATTAAGAGCAATATATAAATGAGAATAAATCTAACTAAAAAAGATTTAATTAATCAAATTTATATGCAGATAGGATTTTCAAAACAAATATCAGAAAGTCTTATAGATGATTTTCTATCTCTTTTTGTTGAAAATTTAATTAAAGAAAAAAAAATTAAATTATCAAAGTTTGGAACCTTTACTATCAGGGAAAAAAAGGAAAGAATTGGAAGAAATCCTAAAACTAAAGAAAATAAGATAATTAAAGCCAGAAAAGTAGTATTATTTAAACCATCAAAGGAATTTAAAGAATTTGTTAATCAAGAGGATAATGGATAAATCAGAAAATGCTTACAAGACAATAAGTGAAGTTGTAGAAATTATAGGCTTAAAATCAAAAAAAGGAAAATTAAAACCCACTCATACTTTACGTTATTGGGAAAAAGAATTTAATCAAATTAAACCAAGAATTTTAAAAGGTAGCAGAAGATATTATGATGAAAAAAATATTGAATTATTAAAAAAAATCCATTTTCTTTTGAAAGATCGTGGTATGACAATTAATGGGGTAAAAAAATTTTTAAAAAATAAAGAAACTTTAGAACTTGACGAAATTTCAAATCGATCTATAAGTAAATTAAATATTAGAAATAAAGTTACAAAAATTTCTAATCTTGTAAAAAATTTAAAAAAATTAAAATAAATGGCAAAAAAAACACACATTAAAGTAAGATTAGTCCCAGAAGCAAATCCTGATAGTGCGTTTTATTACTATGTAAAGAAACCTGCTGGCGGTGAAAAAGCTAAAGTTAAACTAAAAGCAAAAAAATATAATCCTGTTACACGAAAACACGAAATATTTGTTGAAAAGAAACTTCCACCTCACAGTAAATAGTTATTTTTTTTTAAAATTTCTTTTTTCGTAATCAATGTAAGACCAAATCATATTTTTCCAAATACGATAAGTAATTTTAGGATCTATTTTATTTGAGATAGATTTTTTTCTTATATTTTTTAAAATTATTTTAATTCTTTTATTATCAATGATATCTTTCTTTTTATCCTTTAATTTCAAAACTTGATTAACAAGATTGGTTCTTTTTTTGATTAATTTGATTAATGAATTATCTAATTTATCCAATTCGGATCTAATTTTATTAAGTTTTTTTCTTTTTAAAGGCGACATTTATATATTTGGATAATATAAAAATTATTATATTTATCCCCACATGTACACAACAAATACAAAAATAAACAATCAATTATCAATCTGGCTAATCACGATGTTTTGGATTATTTCCATCATGATAATTGTTGGTGGTTTAACAAGGCTTACTGACTCTGGTCTCTCAATAACTGAGTGGGAATTGTTTACTGGTTTTTTTCCACCTCTAAACCAAAATGATTGGATTGTTTATTTTAATCTTTATAAAGAAATTCCCGAATTTAAATTACAAAATTTTGATATGACTTTGAGTGAGTTTAAAATTATTTTTTGGTGGGAATGGGCTCATAGATTTCTTGGTAGATTGATTGGTCTTGGATTTTTAATACCATTAATTTATTTTTCTTTTAAAATAAAGTTTACTAAATTATTAAATCTATATTTCATTTTTTTACTCATATGTTTTCAAGGTTTTATTGGTTGGTATATGGTCAGCAGTGGATTAATTGATAGAGTAGACGTAAGTCACTTTAGGTTATCTGTGCATTTACTTATTGCTTTTTTGATTATATCCTTAATTTATTGGAATTATTTAAAAATCAACATATCAAGAAACATTACAAATAAACTCAATTCATTTATTCCATTTATATTCTTAATTCTAATTTTTTTACAAATTTCAATTGGTGCTTTTGTTTCTGGAATGGATGCTGGAAAAATATATAATTCTTGGCCTCTGATGGGCAATTCATATTTTCCTGATGATAATAATATTAATAATTTATTTGAAGTTTCAGCTTTAAGTGATCCATCTTTAGTTCAATTTATACATCGTAATTTAGCTTATTTGATAGGAATTTTTTATTTATTAATTCTCTACAAGATTTATAGAAACAAGATGTATGATTTATATAGATCTATAAACTTCCTAGGGTTTTTTATAATTCTTCAAATTATATTAGGTATTTTTACAGTATTATATGGTGCACAGATTTATGTGGCATCTATGCACCAAATTAGTTCAATTTTTTTAGTAAGTTCAAGTATTTATTTTTTTTATTTAAATACAGAAATTAACTAACAGCTTTCAAACTTCCTTTCGATGATTTGTTCAATGCTTGGTCCAAATCATCAATAATATCATCAATATGCTCAATACCTATACAAAGTCTAACATAACTTTGGGTTACACCTGATGCTGCTAATTCTTTTTCATTTAATTGACTATGAGTAGTACTAGCAGGATGTATAGCAAGGCTTCGTGCATCACCTATATTTGCGACATGGTAAAACATCTTCAATGACTCAATGAATTTTTTTCCAGCTTCAATGCCACCCTTAAGTTCAATACCAACCATTGGTCCATTTCCACCTCTAAGATATTGTTTAGCTCTATCGGCAATTTTCTTATCATGTTCTGTTGAATATATAACTTTGGTAACTTCTTTATGTTTTTTTAAGAAATTAACTACTTTTTCAGCATTTTCACAATGTTGTTTCATTCTGAGTGCTACTGTTTCAAGACCTTGGATTATTGCAAAAGCATTATCTGGTGATAAAGCTGAACCTAAATCTCTTAGTAAGCAAACTCTTGCTCTGACTGCAAAAGGTACATTAGCTCCTGTTAATTCTGGTACAGCTTTTCCCCAAATCACACCTCCATAACTTGCATCAGGTTCGTTAAATAATGGTTGTCTCTTTGGATCAGCAGTCCAATCAAAGTTACCACTATCAACTATGCTTCCAGCAACAGCGGTTCCGTGCCCACCAATATATTTTGTTAATGAATGTATAACAACAGCCGCTCCATATTCTATTGGTTTACATATCACCGGCGCAGCAGTATTATCCATTATTAGGGGAATATTGTATTTTCTTCCAATATCAGAAACTTCTTTAATAGGGAACACTCTCAAATATGGATTAGGTAGTGTTTCACCATAAAATGCTCTAGTCTTACTGTCTATCGCTTTTTCAAAGTTTTTTGGATCACTTGGATCAGCATACCTTATTTCTATTCCAAGTTTACTTAATGTATGTGTAAACAATGAAACTGTACCTCCGTAAAGATCAGTAGAACTAACAATATTATCGCCTGATTGAGCAACATTAAGAACTGCAAAACTTGAAGCTGTTTGTCCTGATGAAACTGTTACACATGATAATCCACCTTCTAATGCAGCAATCCTTTTTTCTAAAACATCATTAGTAGGATTCATAATCCTAGTGTAGATATTTCCAAATTCTTTTAATGCGAACAAATTTGCTGCATGTTCAGTGCTTTGAAATTGATATAGCAAAAGATCAAACAAATGTATTATCTAAAAAAGATACTTTTGTAAGAACAATTATATCTACCCTTAGACAAAAAATTAATGATCCTTTGGGAAAGAGACAAGCAAAATAATATTTTAACCTGCTATAACAGCTAACAACAATAAAGCTACAATATTTGTAATTTTAATCATCGGATTAACTGCAGGTCCGGCGGTATCTTTGTAAGGATCTCCAACTGTATCACCTGTTACTGCAGCTTTATGAGCTTCTGATCCTTTTCCACCGAAATTTCCATCTTCAATATATTTTTTAGCATTATCCCATGCTCCTCCGCCTGCAGTCATAGACACAGCGACAAACAAACCTGTGATAATAACACCTAGAAGCATAGCGCCAACTGATGCTAGAGCAGCAACTTGGCCACCTATAAAAAAAATAATAGCATATAAAACAATTGGAGATAAAACAGGTAACAAAGATGGTATTATCATCTCTTTAATTGCTGCTAATGTCAATAAGTCAACTAGTTTTGCATAATCAGGTTTTTGTTTTCTTTTCATAATACCTGGATATTTTTTAAATTGTCTTCTTACTTCTATAACAACTGCTCCACCTGCTCTACCAACTGCTTGCATACCCATAGAACCAAACAAATAAGGAAGCATTCCTCCTATCAGTAGCCCCACTACTACATAAGGATTGGATAAATCAAAAGTTACAACAATACCTTCAAGTTTAGATCCAGCAACTTTTGAAAAATGTTTAATATCTTCTGTATAAGCTGCAAAAAGGTAAAGATACAAGTATGTGGCTTTCAATTGAAAGTGTAAAAAAAAATGAAGCTGATGTAGTTATCTCAGCAGGTAATACAGGAGCATTGCTGGTAATAGCAAAATTAAATTTAAAGATGATAGAAAATATAGATAAACCAGCTTTATCAGCTCTTTGGCCGAACAAAAAAGGGATGAGTGTTGTTCTTGATTTAGGTGCAAATATAGAATGTAGTTCAAAAAATTTATTTGATTTTTCGGTTATGGGATCCTCTTTATATAAATCACTATTTCCAGATGACATACCTAATGTTGCTTTACTTAATATTGGTTCAGAAGAGCTTAAAGGAAACGAGATTATTAAAGAAACATACCAATTATTAAATGAAAAAAAATCTGATAGTTTTAATTTTGCAGGATATATCGAAGGTAATGAATTAATGAACGGTAATGTAAATGTAATTGTGTCCGATGGTTTTACAGGCAATGTTGCTCTCAAAACAGCAGAAGGTACAGCAAATTTTATCACTGATGAACTTAAAAAAGCACTTGGTGGTTCAATAATTGGAAAATTTTCATCATTTTTAAATATTTCAAATTTAAAAAAATTTAAAAAAAGATTAGATCCAAGGCTATATAATGGAGCAATTTTTATAGGTTTAAATGCTCCTGTGGTTAAAAGTCATGGTGGAATTGACTATATAGGTTTTTCAAATTCATTGAGTGTTTGTAATAAAATTGTTAAAGGTAATCTTATAGATAAAATTAAGAGCAATATATAAATGAGAATAAATCTAACTAAAAAAGATTTAATTAATCAAATTTATATGCAGATAGGATTTTCAAAACAAATATCAGAAAGTCTTATAGATGATTTTCTATCTCTTTTTGTTGAAAATTTAATTAAAGAAAAAAAAATTAAATTATCAAAGTTTGGAACCTTTACTATCAGGGAAAAAAAGGAAAGAATTGGAAGAAATCCTAAAACTAAAGAAAATAAGATAATTAAAGCCAGAAAAGTAGTATTATTTAAACCATCAAAGGAATTTAAAGAATTTGTTAATCAAGAGGATAATGGATAAATCAGAAAATGCTTACAAGACAATAAGTGAAGTTGTAGAAATTATAGGCTTAAAATCAAAAAAAGGAAAATTAAAACCCACTCATACTTTACGTTATTGGGAAAAAGAATTTAATCAAATTAAACCAAGAATTTTAAAAGGTAGCAGAAGATATTATGATGAAAAAAATATTGAATTATTAAAAAAAATCCATTTTCTTTTGAAAGATCGTGGTATGACAATTAATGGGGTAAAAAAATTTTTAAAAAATAAAGAAACTTTAGAACTTGACGAAATTTCAAATCGATCTATAAGTAAATTAAATATTAGAAATAAAGTTACAAAAATTTCTAATCTTGTAAAAAATTTAAAAAAATTAAAATAAATGGCAAAAAAAACACACATTAAAGTAAGATTAGTCCCAGAAGCAAATCCTGATAGTGCGTTTTATTACTATGTAAAGAAACCTGCTGGCGGTGAAAAAGCTAAAGTTAAACTAAAAGCAAAAAAATATAATCCTGTTACACGAAAACACGAAATATTTGTTGAAAAGAAACTTCCACCTCACAGTAAATAGTTATTTTTTTTTAAAATTTCTTTTTTCGTAATCAATGTAAGACCAAATCATATTTTTCCAAATACGATAAGTAATTTTAGGATCTATTTTATTTGAGATAGATTTTTTTCTTATATTTTTTAAAATTATTTTAATTCTTTTATTATCAATGATATCTTTCTTTTTATCCTTTAATTTCAAAACTTGATTAACAAGATTGGTTCTTTTTTTGATTAATTTGATTAATGAATTATCTAATTTATCCAATTCGGATCTAATTTTATTAAGTTTTTTTCTTTTTAAAGGCGACATTTATATATTTGGATAATATAAAAATTATTATATTTATCCCCACATGTACACAACAAATACAAAAATAAACAATCAATTATCAATCTGGCTAATCACGATGTTTTGGATTATTTCCATCATGATAATTGTTGGTGGTTTAACAAGGCTTACTGACTCTGGTCTCTCAATAACTGAGTGGGAATTGTTTACTGGTTTTTTTCCACCTCTAAACCAAAATGATTGGATTGTTTATTTTAATCTTTATAAAGAAATTCCCGAATTTAAATTACAAAATTTTGATATGACTTTGAGTGAGTTTAAAATTATTTTTTGGTGGGAATGGGCTCATAGATTTCTTGGTAGATTGATTGGTCTTGGATTTTTAATACCATTAATTTATTTTTCTTTTAAAATAAAGTTTACTAAATTATTAAATCTATATTTCATTTTTTTACTCATATGTTTTCAAGGTTTTATTGGTTGGTATATGGTCAGCAGTGGATTAATTGATAGAGTAGACGTAAGTCACTTTAGGTTATCTGTGCATTTACTTATTGCTTTTTTGATTATATCCTTAATTTATTGGAATTATTTAAAAATCAACATATCAAGAAACATTACAAATAAACTCAATTCATTTATTCCATTTATATTCTTAATTCTAATTTTTTTACAAATTTCAATTGGTGCTTTTGTTTCTGGAATGGATGCTGGAAAAATATATAATTCTTGGCCTCTGATGGGCAATTCATATTTTCCTGATGATAATAATATTAATAATTTATTTGAAGTTTCAGCTTTAAGTGATCCATCTTTAGTTCAATTTATACATCGTAATTTAGCTTATTTGATAGGAATTTTTTATTTATTAATTCTCTACAAGATTTATAGAAACAAGATGTATGATTTATATAGATCTATAAACTTCCTAGGGTTTTTTATAATTCTTCAAATTATATTAGGTATTTTTACAGTATTATATGGTGCACAGATTTATGTGGCATCTATGCACCAAATTAGTTCAATTTTTTTAGTAAGTTCAAGTATTTATTTTTTTTATTTAAATACAGAAATTAACTAACAGCTTTCAAACTTCCTTTCGATGATTTGTTCAATGCTTGGTCCAAATCATCAATAATATCATCAATATGCTCAATACCTATACAAAGTCTAACATAACTTTGGGTTACACCTGATGCTGCTAATTCTTTTTCATTTAATTGACTATGAGTAGTACTAGCAGGATGTATAGCAAGGCTTCGTGCATCACCTATATTTGCGACATGGTAAAACATCTTCAATGACTCAATGAATTTTTTTCCAGCTTCAATGCCACCCTTAAGTTCAATACCAACCATTGGTCCATTTCCACCTCTAAGATATTGTTTAGCTCTATCGGCAATTTTCTTATCATGTTCTGTTGAATATATAACTTTGGTAACTTCTTTATGTTTTTTTAAGAAATTAACTACTTTTTCAGCATTTTCACAATGTTGTTTCATTCTGAGTGCTACTGTTTCAAGACCTTGGATTATTGCAAAAGCATTATCTGGTGATAAAGCTGAACCTAAATCTCTTAGTAAGCAAACTCTTGCTCTGACTGCAAAAGGTACATTAGCTCCTGTTAATTCTGGTACAGCTTTTCCCCAAATCACACCTCCATAACTTGCATCAGGTTCGTTAAATAATGGTTGTCTCTTTGGATCAGCAGTCCAATCAAAGTTACCACTATCAACTATGCTTCCAGCAACAGCGGTTCCGTGCCCACCAATATATTTTGTTAATGAATGTATAACAACAGCCGCTCCATATTCTATTGGTTTACATATCACCGGCGCAGCAGTATTATCCATTATTAGGGGAATATTGTATTTTCTTCCAATATCAGAAACTTCTTTAATAGGGAACACTCTCAAATATGGATTAGGTAGTGTTTCACCATAAAATGCTCTAGTCTTACTGTCTATCGCTTTTTCAAAGTTTTTTGGATCACTTGGATCAGCATACCTTATTTCTATTCCAAGTTTACTTAATGTATGTGTAAACAATGAAACTGTACCTCCGTAAAGATCAGTAGAACTAACAATATTATCGCCTGATTGAGCAACATTAAGAACTGCAAAACTTGAAGCTGTTTGTCCTGATGAAACTGTTACACATGATAATCCACCTTCTAATGCAGCAATCCTTTTTTCTAAAACATCATTAGTAGGATTCATAATCCTAGTGTAGATATTTCCAAATTCTTTTAATGCGAACAAATTTGCTGCATGTTCAGTGCTTTGAAATTGATATGATGTTGTTCTATATATTGGAACAGCAACAGCATTTGTTGCTGGGTCACTTCTGTAATCACCACCATGAATGGCAATGGTTTCAGGATTATTTCTTTTTTTAGTCATTTTACCCCTTTTTTAGTACTTTAGCTTTATGCAAGGCGCACAATATAGTTCAAATGCCTACCGAGTTTGTATGAAAATTTCCTCTTTAGCTGTAAGCCCGCAATAGGATCAAATCGGCAATAACTATATAACAAAAAAATACACTAAAAACAATATAAATATCAATTTGACTTTGATCTTATTAATAGTATTAATCCTCGCACAATGACAAAATTCCTTAAAAAAGATCAATTAACTTCTAATTGGTATGAAATAGATGCTAAGAATGCTGTAGTAGGCAGACTTGCAACTATTATATCCAAAATTATTAGAGGTAAAAATAAAACAACTTTTACTCCACATATGGATGATGGGGATTTTGTAGTTGTTAAAAATATTGAACAGATCAAGTTCACTGGAAATAAATTTCAAAATAAGAAATATTATAGACACACTGGTCATCCAGGTGGAATAAAAGAAACTACCCCAGAAAAACTACATGAAAAAAAACCAGGTGAGGCTTTAAAGCTTGCAGTAAAAAGAATGCTTCCAGGCGGAGTGCTAGGAAAAAAACAACTTACTAAATTAAAAATATATGTGGGAAATGAACATCCTCATTCAGCTCAAAATCCTCAAGTTATACAGTTAGATAAATTAAATTCCAAAAATATAGCGCAAAATTAAAATGGAAAATACTCAAGTAACAACTAAAAACCAAAAAATAAAGTTGGATTTCAAAGACAGCAAGTATGCTACAGGAAGAAGAAAAACTTCTATTGCTAAAGTCTGGCTTAAAAAAGGTTCAGGTAAAATTTACGTTAATGGTAAATTATTCACTGATTATTTTGCAGACGATAATCATAAAATGCAAATTACAAGACCTTTTGAATTAATTAATCAACCAACTGATTATGATGTTAGATGTAGTGTAAAGGGTGGAGGACCTACTGGACAAGCTGGTGCAATGGTTCATGGAATTTCTAAAGCCTTAGTTTTATTTGATGGAAATTTAAAAACGAAACTTAAAACAGAAAAGTTAACTACTAGGGATTCTAGAGCTGTCGAAAGAAAAAAACCTGGTAGAAAAAAAGCTAGAAGAAGCTTCCAATTCTCTAAAAGATAATTTTTTTTTTAATTTAAATTGGTATAATAAAAAATGCGCAAGCTTAATGTTTTAATTGCTGGATCCACTGGATACATAGGTGTTCAATTAGTAAAATTACTAGTTAAGCATAAATATGTAAATATCAAATATTTATGTGGAAATTCCTCAGTAGGAAGAAATATTTCTTATTTTGATAAAGATTTAAAGAAAAATAAGCTACCTAAAATTACTAAATTTAATTTTAAATTTCTACAAAATGTTGAAGTTATCTTTACTGCCCTTCCTAATGGGGAAGCTCAAATAATTTCAAATGGTTTATTAGATAAAAATATATTGATTGATTTAGCTGCAGATTTTAGACTTAATAAAATTTCAGAATATTTAAAATGGTATAAAAAAAAACATAATTCTCCAAAAAATATTAACAAAAGTATTTATGCACTTCCTGAAATATCTGAAAAAAAAGTTAAGAAATTTAAGATTATTAGTTGTCCAGGATGTTATCCAACATCGATTTTACTTCCATTAACTCCACTTATCAAAAAAGATCTGATTAAAACGAATAACTTGGTTATTGACTCGAAATCTGGATACTCAGGAGCAGGTAGAGGTGTGCATCAAAAATTTAGAAATAAAAATTTATATGAGTCTCTAAGTGCTTATGGAGTTGGTTTCCATAGACATGTTTCTGAAATTGATCAAGAATTAAAAAACATTACCAAAAAAAAAATTAATTTTATCTTTACACCACATTTGACACCTATGTTTAGAGGAATTTTAAGTACAATTTATGTTGAGTTAAAAAATAGAAAATCTATTTATGATGTTTATAGAGAATTAATAAATTTTTATAGAGGTAAAAAATTTATTATAATAAAAAAGATTGACTCAATGTTAAGTACTAATAATGTTATAAATACCAATAGTATTCAAATATCAGTTTGTAAAACAAAATTTAAAAATAAATTTATAATTTTATCAGCAATTGATAATCTTATAAAAGGCGGTGCTGGCCAAGCTGTACAAAATATGAATATCAAATTTGATTTTAAAATCAATGAAGGTTTGAAATGAAAAAAATATTTTTCTTATTAATATTTTTATTACTTGGATGTAATTTTAATCAAAAAGATGTTAATATAATTAATTCAGATTTTTCAGATGATTTAACATTCGAAGAATATAAAAAAAAATTAAAAGAATATGTTAACTTAAGTGATTATCCAAATTTAAATGAATAGAATTACGAATATAGCTATAGTTGGTTTAGGTCAAGTAGGAGTTTATCTATACAATGAATTAAGATTAAAAAAAAAAGAAATTGAAAAGAAAACAGGAAAAAAAATTAGGGTTGTAGCTATTTCAGCTAAAAATATTAACAAAAAAAGACAATTTCCAATCAATAAAAAGATTTTTTATAAAAATCCAATTAAAATTTTTAGTCATGAAAAAATTGATATTCTTTTTGAGTGTGTAGGTGTGTCTGATGGTATTTCAAAAAAAATAGTTGAAATAGCCTTAAAAAAAAAGATTAATGTAATTACACCAAATAAAGCATTAATAGCTAAACATGGAGACAGTCTATCTAAATTAGCCGAAAAAAATAAAGTTAATCTTGAATTTGAGGCATCTGTAGCTGGTGGTATTCCAATTCTCAGGACAATTAAAGAAGGATTGGCTACAAATAAGATTAATAAAATTTATGGAATATTAAATGGCACAACAAATTATATTTTATCTGAGATGGAAAATAGTCAAGAACCATTTAAAAAAGTTTTAACTAAAGCTCAGAAACTTGGCTATGCTGAACCTGGTAATCCTAAATTAGATTTAAATGGTTTTGATGCTTTTGCAAAAGTAAGAATCTTATCAGCTTTAGCTTTTAATAATAGAATTTCAAAAAATAAATGTATAATGGAAGGAATTCAAAATATTGAATTGAAAGATATTAAAATTGCTAACCAATTAAACTTAAGAATTAAATTATTAGGTATTTCTCAAATAATAGATGATAAATTATTTGAAACTGTTCATCCTTGTTTAGTAAGTAAAAATACATACATTGGAAATGTTAATGGCGTAATGAATGCTGTAATTACTGAAGGTAAACCTGTAGGAAACAGTATTTTACAAGGTGAAGGGGCTGGACCAGGTCCAACATCTTCTTCATTACTATCAGATTTGCTATCTATCTTAAGAGGAAATATAAAATATCCTTTTGGTATTGCTTTTAAAAATAGAAAATCAATTAAACCTTTTAATAATGATATGTATTCAAATTCATTATATATAAGGTTTGAAGTTAAAGACAAACAAGGTGTATTATCATATATAACAAATCGTTTATCTAAATATAAGATTTCTGTAAAAAGAATAATTCAAACACCAGATAGAAAAAAAAGAAGTGCAACAATTGTGGTAATCACTCATAAAACAACAGAAATAAATGTGAGAAATTGTTTATCTATTTTTAAAAAGAATAAGAATATATTTCAAATTCCAACTTTGATAAGGCTTTATAATTAAACTAATATAAGTTTTGTGCTGCTACCATAGTTAGTAACATTGGGATTGATAACAAAGTATTTGTTCGAGAAAATAACATAGCAGTTTTTGCTGACTTTGCTTTTAAATCTGGTTCACATTCTACCATACCTAATGCTCTTTTTTGATTAGGCCATATTACAAACCAAACATTAAATGCCATTATTAATCCTAGCCACATACCTATACCAATAGCTGTATGTTTAGGTATACCTGAACCAATACTTAAAGTCATTGCATCATGAAGGTAACCATTTAACCCAGCTAAAATAAGTCCAGATATCACAGTAAAAGCAGCGGCCCATCTAAAATAAAAAAGAGCAGCGGGAGCAATTACTTTTCCAATTGCAGGTTTTTGATCATCAGGAATTTTTGACATATTAGGAATTTGAACAAAATTAAAATACCAAAGTAAACCAATCCACATTATACCAACAAGAACATGTGTATATCTTGCTACCCAACTCCAAAATAAAGCATCAAAGCTAAAACCACCATTTTGATAAAAAAAACCTAAAAAAAGAATTATTGCTAATGCTATAGAAGTATGAACTGTCTTAGATAGTGAAGATAGTAAATTGATCATAAATATATTTATATACTAAATTTTTAATATTTTAAAACAAAATCAACCACCATTTAAAAGAGGTTTTAAAAATTTGCCTGTGTAACTTTTGTCAATTTTGCAAATTTCCTCAGGTTTTCCCTCTGCGATAATTTTTCCACCTTTAACACCACCTTCTGGACCCATGTCAACAATATAATCAGCTGTTTTGATAACATCAAGATTGTGTTCAATAACCACAACAGTGTTACCTAAGGCAACAAATGTGTGAAGAATTTCGAGCAATTTTTTAATATCGTGTTGGTGTAGTCCGGTAGTTGGTTCGTCCAAGATATATATAGTTCTACCTGTTGATCTTTTTGAAAGTTCTTTTGCTAATTTTATTCTTTGAGCTTCTCCGCCAGAAAGTGTAGTAGCTTGTTGACCTATCTTAATATAACCTAAACCAACCTTTTTAAGAGTTAACAATTTTGTTTTGATATTTGAAATATTTTCAAAATATTCACAACCTTCATCTACTGTCATATTTAAAACATCTGCTATACTTTTATTTTTGAATTTAATTTCTAATGTTTCTCTATTATACCTTGTGCCTTTACATTCATCGCATTGTATATAAACATCAGGAAGAAAATGCATCTCATATGTTATAACACCATCACCCTCACAAGCTTCACATCTTCCTCCTTTTACATTAAAAGAAAATCTACCAGGTTTATATCCTCTTGATTTTGACTCAGGCAGATTTGTAAACCAATCTCTAATAGGACCAAAAGCACCAGTATAAGTAGCTGGATTTGATCGGGGTGTTCTTCCAATAGGTGATTGATCAATATCAATTATCTTATCTACCAATTCTGTTCCCTTAAAACCTTTAAATGGTTTAGGAATTTTTCTCGATTTATTATTATTTAAAGTAAGATTTAAAGCATTATATAATGTTTGCAGAACAAGTGTCGACTTACCGCTCCCAGAAACACCAGTTACACACGTTAAACTTCCTAAAGGAATTTTAAGATTAACATTATCTAAATTGTTTCCAGTTGCTCCAATAATTTCTAAAAATCTTCCATTTTTGGCTAATCTTCTTTTACTTGGTATATTGATTTTTAGTTTATTCGAGAGATATTTTCCGGTTATACTTTCTTTATTTTGAGTAATTTCTTTTATAGATCCTTGTGCAACTACATTACCACCATTATTGCCCGCCTCTGGGCCTAGATCAATAATATAGTCAGCATTTTCCATTGTTTCAGTGTCATGCTCAACCACAATTACTGTGTTTCCTAGATCTCTTAATCTTTTTAATGCATTAATAAGTTTAACATTATCTTTTTGATGAAGTCCTATAGATGGTTCATCTAGAACATATAAAACACCAGTTAGTCCAGATCCAATTTGTGATGCAAGTCTGATACGTTGAGCTTCGCCACCTGAGAGTGTGCCAGATTCTCTTGATAAAGTTAAATAATCAAGTCCTACATTAAGTAAAAAATTCAACCTCTCACTAATTTCTTTTAATATATGTTCTGCAATTTTGATTTGTCTTTTATTGAGATTTTTTTTTAAATTTTCAAACCATTTTGCAGCTTCTGAGATAGATTTTTCAGTGACCTCACTTATATGAAGTCCATCTATTTTTACGCATAAAGCCTCATCTTTTAGTCTATGTCCATTACATCTTTCACATTTCGTATCAGATTGATATTGAGAAATTTCTTCTCTTTTCCAATCACTATCAGTTTCTAAATATCTTCTCTCTAAATTGTTAATTACACCTTCGAAAGTTTTTTTATGTGAATATTTTTCATATCCATCATCATATGAAAACTTTATTTCCTCTTCATCTGATCCATAAAGAATTATATCTTTAATCTTTTTTGGAAGTTTTGACCATTTATCATCAAGTGAAAAATTATAATGTTTTGCTAAAGATGCTAATGTTTGCGCATAGTAAAGAGTAGTTGTTTTTGCCCATGGTTCTATTGCTCCATCAGAGATACTTTTTTTCTCATTAGGCACTACTAAATTTGGATCAACATTTAATTTTATTCCTATTCCTTCACATTCCTCACATGCACCAAATGGACTATTAAAAGAGAATAATCTGGGTTCAATTTCTTCAATAGTGAAACCACTTTCAGGACAAGCAAATTTTGTGGAAAAAATTAATTTTTCTAATTTTCTAAATTTTTTTGGTAAAGTTTCATCTTCATATTCTACAAATAATAAGCCATTTGATAAATTTATAGATGTTTCTATACTTTCAGCTAATCTATTACCTAAAGATGAATTTATAACAACTCTATCAACAAGAATAGAAATATCATGTTTTATTTTCTTATTTAGTTCAGGAACTTTTTCAATATCAAAAAGAACTTCATCAATCTTTATTTTTCTAAAACCTCTTTTCTTATAACTTAGAATTTCTTTTTTATACTCTCCTTTACGACCTCTCACTACAGGTGCATAAAGATAAATTGTAGCCTTTTTGGGTAATTGTTTAATTCGATCAACTATCTGAGAAATTGTTTGTGATTCGATTGGTTTGCCAGTAAATGGTGAATACGGGACTCCAGCTCGTGCGTAAAGAACTCTCATGTAATCATATATCTCAGTAACGGTAGCAACTGTGGACCTTGGATTTTTTGATGTATTTTTTTGCTCTATTGAAATTGCAGGACTTAAACCTTCAATTAAATCAACATTTGGCTTTTTCATCTTATCTAAAAATTGTCTTGCATAGGCTGATAAACTTTCAACATATCTTCTTTGACCTTCAGCATAGATAGTGTCAAAGGCAAGAGAAGACTTTCCAGAGCCCGATAAGCCTGTAATTACGATAAATTTATCTTTAGGAATCTCTAAAGAAATATTCTTTAAATTGTGTTCTTTAGCTCCCTTAATATGTATCTTTTTGATCATAATTTTTGTTGCTTTGAACTAATAAAATTAATATTCAGAGTAAAGTGTGATATAAATCTATTTAATTAAATTAACAATTATTAAAATATTATGGCTGGTAGTTTAAATAAAGTACTTTTAATTGGTCGTTTGGGCGCAGATCCTGAAATAAAACAAATGGTAAATGGTAAAAATGTTGCAAGATTAAGTCTTGCTACAAGCCAATCATGGAAAGACAAGAATACAGGGGAAAAAAAAGAAAAAACTGAGTGGCACCGTATAGTTGTATTTAATGAAGGCTTAGTCAATGTTGTGCAGCAATATCTAAAGAAGGGAGCACAAATTTATGTTGAGGGACAATTAACAACTAGAAAATGGAAGGACGAACAATCAGGACAGGATAAATATTCGACAGAAATTGTTATTCAGGGATACAATTCATCTTTAACAATGTTAGGTGGTGGGAATTCTAGTGGTGGAATTGCAAATGACAATAACCAATCTTCTAACAAGGATGATATGTCTCAAATATCAAATGATATGGATGACGAAATTCCATTTTAATACATATGCAAAAATCTGAAATACCTGAAGAAAAGAATATTAAGTTGATATCTATGCATGATGAGATGAGTTCATCTTATCTATCATATGCAATGAGTGTTATAGTGAGTAGAGCACTCCCAGATATAAGGGATGGATTAAAACCAGTTCACAGAAGAATTTTATATGCAATGTACAAGGGTGGTTATGACTGGTCTAAACAATTTAGGAAATCAGCAAGAATAGTCGGAGATGTAATAGGTAAATATCATCCTCACGGTGATCAGTCAGTTTATGATGCTTTAGTAAGAATGGTTCAGGATTTTTCTATGAGCTTACCATTAATTGAAGGTCAAGGTAATTTTGGTTCTATTGATGGTGATCCACCGGCTGCAATGAGATATACAGAAACAAGATTATCAAAAGTATCTCAAAATTTGATTGATGATATAGAGAAAAATACTATTTCATTTAAAAGTAATTATGATGAAACTGAAAAAGAACCTACTGTTCTACCGGCACAATTTCCAAATTTATTAGTTAATGGAGCAGGCGGTATTGCTGTTGGAATGGCTACAAGCATACCTCCTCATAACTTAGGTGAGGTAATAAATGGAACACTAGCTTTAATTGAAAACAAAGATATTAAGATTAAAGATTTAATGAAGCATATTCCTGGACCTGATTTTCCAACTGGAGGAGTTATAATAGGTAAGGACATAATCAAACAAGGATATAATAAAGGTAGAGGCTCATTTAAGATTAGAGGAGAAATTTCTATTGAAAGCTTAAAAAATGGGAGAGAAAGACTTGTTATCACTTCAATTCCATATCAAGTGAATAAGTCAGTTTTAAATGAAAGAATAGCTCAATTGGTCAGGGAAAAAAAAATTGAAGGTATAAGAGATATAAGAGATGAGTCTAATAGGGAAGGTATCAGAGTTTCAATTGACTTAAGAAATGGTGTTGAACCAGAAACTATAAAAAGACAACTGTATAAAAATACACAAATTGAAAGTTCGTTTGGATTTAACACTCTAGCTATTGTTGATGGAAAACCTCAGACATGTAATTTAAAAGAATTTTTATCGAATTTTTTATCATTTAGAGAAGATGTTGTTATAAAGAAAACAAAATTTGATCTGCAAAAAGCTGAGGAAAGAGCTCATATATTAATCGGTTTATCAGTATCTGTTGAGAATTTAGATAAGATAATCAAAATTATTAGAAATTCTAAAACTCCAGATGAAGCAAAAAAACTTTTATTAAAAAGTAAATGGAAAATAAATAAATCACAAAAATTAGTTTCATTAATTGAAAATAAAAAAAGTAAAAGCTTTTACGTTTTTTCTGAGCCTCAAGTTCAAGCAATATTGGATCTAAGACTTCAGAAGTTGACAGCTTTGGGTATTAATGAGATTGAAAGTGAAATTAAAAGATTATCAGAATTAATTACTAAATATAAAAAAATAATTTCTTCAAAAAAAGAACTTCAAAAAGTAATTAGTGAAGAGCTAAAAAATATAAAAGATAAGTATTCATCACCAAGACGAACTAAAATAATTGATGCAGTTCTTAATTATGATATTGAGGAAACAATTCAAAAACAATCAGTTTTAATTACAGTAACACTACAAGGATATATAAAAAGAGGATCTCTCAATAGTGTTAAAACACAAAAAAGAGGTGGTAAGGGCAAAACTGGAATTACAACACGTAACGAAGACTCTGTAGTTCAAACTCTTTCTGTAAATACACATACATCAGTTTTATTTTTTTCAACTGAAGGTCTTGTCTATAGATTAAAAGCGTGGAAAATTCCAGAGGGATCAGCTGTTTCTAAGGGAAAATCACTGTTCAATATTTTACCTTTAAAGAATCATCAATCTATAAGTTCAATTATGCCTTTCCCTGATGATGAGTCTGAGTTAAAGAATTACCAAATAGTATTTGCAACAGCTAATGGCAAAATAAGAAAAAATAGTTTGGATGATTTCTCCACAATCAATACTGCAGGAAAAATAGCAATGAAATTGGATACAAATGACAAGATAGTAGGTGTCAAAATATGCAAAGATGATCAAGATATCATTTTAAGCACCAAACTTGGAAAATGTATTCGTTTTGAGTCAAAAAAATTACGAGTATTTAAAGGTAGGTCTTCGAAAGGTATAAAAGGTATTGTTCTAGCACCAAATGATCAAATAGTTTCTTTATCTATTATAGATAATGATAAAAATTTAAAAAACAGTAAAAAAAGCAAAGATGATAAAGCAGAAATTAAAGCTAAAGAAAAATTTATTCTTTCAATAACTGAAAATGGTTTTGGCAAAAAAACATCACATTTTGATTATAGGGTCACAAATCGTGGTGGAAAAGGTATAATTGGTATAATTAACTCACCTAGGAATGGAAATATTTCATCGTCATTCCCTGTATTCGAAGGAGATGAAATCTTAATTTCGACAAACAAAGGAAGAGTTATAAGAGTTGCAGTAAAAGAAATCAGAACAGCAGGAAGAAATACTCAGGGGGTTCGAATTATAAAATTATCAGGTGAGGAAAAAGTTGTTTCAGCAGATAAAATTGATGATAACTTGGTGTAATGAATAAAGTAGCTATTTATCCTGGAACGTTTGATCCAATAACTTTTGGTCATATAGATGTAATAAAAAAAGGGCTAAAGCTATTTAATAAATTAATTGTAGCTGTATCTGATGGAGAAAATAAGAATTACCTATTTAGCTCTGATGAAAGAGTTGACATAGTTAAAAAAGCTTTATTTTCAGATCTTAAATTAAGTAAAAAAAAGATTGAGATAATAACTTTTACTTCTCTCACTACTAATTTGTGCAAAAAATATAAATCCAATATTATTTTAAGGGGTTTGAGAGCTGTCTCAGATTTTGAGTATGAATTTCAATTAGCAGGAATGAATAGAAAATTAAATAGTGAGATAGAAACATTATTTTTAATGTCTGATATTGAAAATCAGATAATTTCATCAAAATTTGTTAAAGAAATAGTTAAATTAAAAGGTGATATCAGAAAGTTTACAACAAAAAGTACAATTGGATCCTTAAAAAAGAAATATGAATAAAATTTTTATAAATATATTATTATTTTTTTTTATTATAACTAACCAAACAATGTCGGAGGAAAATATTATGATTTTGAAATTAAAAGATGGAGATGTTAAAATTGAATTATTTGAAGATACAGCACCTAATCATGTTAAACGAATAAAGGAACTTGCAAATTCAGGTAAATATGACAACGTAGTTTTTCATAGAGTAATCGATGGTTTTATGGCTCAAACTGGAGATGTAAAATTTGGAAACTCAAGTTCTAACGATTTCAATTTAAAAATGGCTGGTATGGGAGGTTCAGACTTACCAAATTTAAATCAAGAATTTAATAGTCTTCCTCATGAAAGAGGAACATTATCTATGGCAAGATCATCTGATCCAAATAGTGCTAATAGTCAATTTTTTATTTGTTTCAAACCTGCTCCATTTTTAGATAGACAATATACTGTATTTGGTAAAGTGATAGAAGGCATGGAATTTGTTGATAAAATTAAAAGAGGCGATCAAAATAATAACGGAGCAGTTTCGGATCCAGATAAGATAATTAGTTTCAAGTCCCAATAATTTTTGATGGCATTAAAAAATTTTGCTTTTAATATTTTAAGCAAAGATAAATATGCAAGAACTGGGCTAATAGAAACTCAAAGAGGAAATATCAATACACCAGCTTTTATGCCTGTTGGTACACAAGCTACAGTTAAGGCATGTACAATTGAAGATATAAAAAAAACTGGATCAGAAATAATTTTAGGAAATACATATCATTTGATGATAAGACCAGGTGTAGAGAGGATTCAGAGAGCCGGAGGATTACATAAATTTATGAATTGTGATTTACCTATTTTAACGGACTCAGGAGGCTTTCAGGTAATGTCTCTATCAAAACTAAACAAGATAGATCGTGAAAAAGGAGCAATATTTAATTCACATGTTGATGGAAAAAAATATATTCTTAGTCCTGAAGAGAGTATTCGAGTTCAGTCAGGTCTAAATTCAGATATTGTTATGATCATGGATGAATGTCCAAAAAAAACCGATAATTATGAATTAATTAAAAAATCAATGGAATTATCTTTGTATTGGGCCAAAAGATCAAAAGAAGCTTTTGGATTTAATCCACAAAAAGCATTATTTGGAATTATTCAAGGGGGATTATTTAAAGATTTAAGGATTGAATCTTTGAATTCATTAATGAAAATAGATTTTGATGGTTACGCAATTGGTGGTCTAGCTGTTGGTGAGACACAGAGACAAATGTTTGAAGTTTTAGACTATATTAAAGATTATCTACCAAATGATAAACCACATTACTTAATGGGAGTTGGTACTCCATCAGATATATTAGGTGCAGTTAAAAGAGGAGTAGACATGTTTGATTGTGTTTTACCTACAAGATCAGGCAGGACTGGATTAGCTTTTACATGGAATGGTAGAATTAATATAAAAAACAATAAATATCAAAATGATAATACCCCATTAGATGAAAATTGTAAAAATTTAAATCTTAATAAATATTCTAAGAATTATTTGAATCATTTATTTAATACAAATGAGATACTTGGCTCGATGTTGTTATCCCTTCATAATATCAATTTTTATCAAGAATTAATGTCAACAATTAGAATGAAGATCTCCGATGGAACTTTTGATGAATTTCATGATAAATACATAGATAAGTTGTAAATTAGAAACTATTTGTCTCATTAATTCTTATTTGAATTATTAAAATAATTCTATATATAGACTTTCATTCTTGTTAATTTTGGGCCGTTAGCTCAGTTGGTAGAGCAATTCCCTTTTAAGGAATGGGTCGATGGTTCGAGTCCATCACGGCTCACCAAACAATGTTATATTTTGATTGGTGGATACTTAAAAATAATTTCATTTGTCCATCCATTAATTTTTTTAATTCTATTTTCAGCCGATGGATGTGTACTCATAAATTCAGGCGGTGCTTTTCCTTTATTAAATTTTTTCATTCTTTTCCATATATTTGCAGTCTCTCTAATATCATATCCTGATAAAGATGAAAAAATCATACCTAGATAATCTGCTTCACTCTCCTGTTTTCTATTAAAAGGATTCATAATTCCTAATTGAGATAACAATCCAACAGTATTCATACCAGTAGTTCTGTTAATTTGAGATAACTTACCGCCACTAAAGATATCAATTAATTGAGTACCTGTGTTTACCAGAACACCACGACTTGCTCTTTCAATAGAATGTTTCGCAACTGCATGAGCTATTTCATGCCCCATCACAGCAGCAAGTCCATCTTTATTTTTTGTTACTTCAAGCATTCCAGTATAAACAGCAATCTTACCCCCAGGCATACACCATGCATTTCTAACATTCTTATTTTCAATAAGTATGTATTCCCAATCAAAATTTACAGTTGGATCATTTAAATTTGATTTATAAAAATATTCACTGATTGAATTTTCCATTTTTTTTCCGATATTTTTAATTTCATTCAAAGTTTTAAGATCAGAACTCATTTTTTCTTTTTGTTTTACTTTTTCGAATATTTCAGCTGCTTTAGCATTGAGCTTGGCTTCAGATACGAGCTTAAGTTGTTTTCTTTCAGTAATTGGAGCACTTGTACAAGAGTTAAGTATAAAACCACAACAACCACATCCGATGTATGATAAAAATTTTCTTCTATTCATTTAATTTATAATAGGTATTATATTGATAATGAATCTTAATAATAAGATATTATTATTTATGTTTTTAATTGCAATTTTTTTCGTAATATATTCAAGTTTCAAGTGATTTAATGGGTAAAAATAAAAAAAAAAGATCGATTACTTTAGTTTTAAGGAATTATTTTATTACTGGAGTAGTGGTCTTAATACCTATCGGATTTACTTTATATCTTAGTAAAATTTTAATTGGTCTATCTTCAAAAATTTTACCACCAAATATTAATCCAAATAGTTATCTTCCTTTCGCAATACCAGGAATAGAAATTTTAATTTCCTTAATCATTATAACTATTGTTGGTGGTTTATCGTTATCTTTTTTAGGAAAAAGAATTTTAAAACTTATAGACGATCTATTTAAAAGAATACCTTTTTTAAGAACAATTTATTCAGCAATTGTTCAAATGACTGAAACTTTTTCAAATAAAGATAATGATAAGAAAAGTGTTGTGCTAATTGAGTATCCAAGGAAAGGTGTATGGGCAGTTGGATTTGCAACCAAAGAAAACAAAGGAGAGATGGCAACTAAAACTAACAAAAAATTAATTAATGTTTTTGTTCCAACCACACCAAATCCAACAAGTGGTTTTTTATTAATGTTTCCAATTGATGAAGTAATTTACTTAGATATGTCATTCGAAGAAGCTTCTAAATTTATAGTATCTGCAGGAACTTCTTCAGGCAAAAGTTAAGCAATATCGTTTATAATATCTGCTCGATCATATAATTTAATTAATGCTTTAAATCTGCTAATATTTTCATTCTCTTTTTCAATTCTTTTTATTTCTTTTTCAGCCAAAATAAAAAGATTATGATTATGAATTGGGTCTGCTAATCTATAACTTTTAATTCCACTTTGTTTAAAACCAAGAATATCACCAAAACCTCTTAATTTCATGTCTTCTTCAGATATTTTAAATCCATCATTAGTTTCTTTTAATATATTAATTCTTTTTTTTGCATTATCACTCAAATTTGACTTAAACATTAATATACAAGACGACTCTTTATTACCTCGTCCAACTCTGCCTCTAAGTTGATGTAATTGCGATAAACCAAATTTATTTGCATTTTCAATAACAATCACATTTGCATTAGGAAAATCTATTCCAACTTCAATTATAGTAGTTGAAACTAAAATTTTAAAATCATTCTTTAAGAACTTGTTTAAAATTATTTCTTTTTCTTCAATAGTTGTTTTTCCATGGAGCAAATAAACTTGTTTAGGAAAAATTTTTTTTAAATATTCAAATTTTTTTACTGCTGAAGTATGATCAATTTTTCTAGACTCTTCTATTAAAGGACATACCCAAAAAATTTGATTTCCAAGCATGATCTCTTTTTTTACAAATTTAATTATATCGTCAATTTTACTCTCTGGTTTGCTATAAGTTTTTACTGGTTTTCGTATATTAGGTTTTTCTCGTATGATTGAAAGATCCATATCACCATATAACGTCATTGTTAAAGTACGTGGTATTGGTGTTGCAGTCATTAATAGAACGTCACAATCTTTACCAGCCTTATCAGATAATTTCTTCCTTTGGTTTACACCAAATTTATGTTGTTCATCAATTACTATTAATCCTAGTTTTTTAAATTCAATTTTTTTTTGAAATAAAGCATGTGTTCCAAAAATTATATCAATTTTTTTATTTCGTAATTTTTCTGAAATATTTTTTTTATCCTTATAAGTTGATTTACCAGAAAGTAATTCTATGTAAATTTCTTTTGGAAATATTTTTTTAGCTAATAAAAAATGTTGTCTTGCTAATATCTCTGTAGGTGCCATTACTGCAACTTGAAAACCAGAATTTATAGTATTAAAGGAAGATATTAAAGATACTATTGTTTTTCCACTTCCAACATCGCCTTGTAATAATCTAAACATTTTTTTATCTGAACATAGATCTTTGTTTATTTCATTTAATGTCTTTTTTTGATCATTTGTTAAGATAAAATCTAATTTGGATATTATTTCAATTTGTTTTTTGGAATTAAATATTTTTTTAGTTTTTTTAATTTTTTTAATCTTTTTTCTAATTTCTGAATTTACCAAAAACGTTGAGAAAATTTCGTCAAATGCAAGTCTTTGGTAAAAGTTTTCTTTAAATTTACCAATATTTTCAGGTCTATGTAATTCTTTGATTGAGTTATTCCAACTTATATAATCAAACTTTTTTAATATATCTCTTGAATGCCATTCATCAATTTTAGGTAAATTATTCATTATTTGTAGAATTATTTTATTGTAAACTTTTTCACTAATACCTTCTGTTAATGAATAATTATTGTGTTTTTGCTTAATTAAAGAAGAATCTTCTGATATATATTTAGGGTTTGTTAGCTGATATTTATTTCTAAAAAATTTAATTTTTCCACTTATTGTAACTTCTTTTCCAATAGGTAATATTTTTTTGATATATCCCTCATAACTATTAAAAAAAACACAATCTATTTCACCAGTTTCATCTTTGCATGAAACCCGATTTGGTAAGTTTCTAATTCTTGGAAAAGAATATTTTAGGGGTATTATAGTAATTGTTTGTGTTTCATCTATTTTTAAATCTTTGATTTTTGATGATAAACTTCGATCAGTGTAAGATTTTGGTAATTTCCATAGAAGATCAAAAATACTATTTATTTTTTTTCTTTTTAGAAGATTTGCTGTTTTTATTCCTATACCTTTGAGAGAACTTAAGTCAGATAATAAATATTTATAATTTCTTTTAATATCCATAAACTAATATTATATTCTTAATATGACTGCTGATATAGAACAAATTAAAAAAAAAATTATTTACAGATCAAATTATCGCGGCACAAAAGAAATGGATAAACTTTTAGGTGCTTTTACAAGTAAGTATATAAATGAATTAAATTATGAAGATTTAAATGAATTGATCAAGCTTTTGGAAATTGATGACAATAATCTTTACAATTTCTATAATGGATTAAACACAAATATCAAATTTGAAGATAATAAGATTAATAAATTATTTAAAAATTTTAAGTATTAATCTATAAAATGGCGGAGAGACTGGGATTCGAACCCAGGAAAGAGTTGCCCCTTTGCCGGTTTTCAAGACCGGTGCTTTCAACCGCTCAGCCATCTCTCCTTGAACAAGGTTTTATAATTAAAATCATTTAATTCAACTATAAAATAGTCTATTTAGTCAATTTAATATTTAAGATCTACAAATATGAATCAACATTTCAATAAAGGATTATTTTTAACTTCCCTAGGATCTTTTTGGTGGGGTTTTATAGGTGTTATATATTTTGAATATGTTTCATTTATTGGCCATATAGAATTAGTAGTACATAGATGTTTATGGACAGCAGCAATGTTGATTATCACTACAAGTTTTTTCTCTAAGTGGCATATTTTTTTTAAAATCCTAAAGAATAAAAAAGAATTATTTTTTTTGTTTATTTCAGGTTTTCTAATTTTTATCAATTGGTCTGTATGGATTTATGCTGTTGCCACTAATAGAATTATTGATGCAAGTTTTGGATATTTTATAATGCCAATTATCAGCGTATTATTGGGTTATATTTTTTTTAAAGAAAATTTGAATAAAAAAAAAATTTTATCAATTTTTTTAGTTTTATTTTCAATATTTTATTTAATTTTTTTTAATCTAAAAAGTTTGCCATACCTCGGTTTAATTGTTGCTTTAAGCTGGGCATTCTATAATCTTGTTAGAAAAAAAATAAATGTTGATACAGACATAGGATTATTAATAGAAAGTTTATATATACTTCCTTTTGCTGTTGTTTCGTTTTACCTTATCTCTGTGAATGGTTTTAATGATTTCAATTTTTCAAACATTGGACTAAGTTTATTTCTAATTTTAGCAGGACCAATGACTGTGATTCCTTTATTTCTTTATGTGAGAGGTGTTGAATTAATTGGTCTAGGCCCCACAGGCATGATTTTTTATATAACTCCAACATTACAGTTTATTTTGGGATATTTTTATTATAATGAACCTTTTTCTATAACAAAATTTGTAAGTTTTATTATTATTTGGATTGCTGTAATTATATACCTTAAAGATCTATATGAAAAAAATTAATATTTTTGTTTTTGCTTTTTTTTTGTATTTTAATTTTTCTTACGCTGACACTCATCAGAATTTTGAAGATTGGAAAAAAAATTTTAAAAAAGAGGCATTAAGTTATGATATTTCAGAAGAAACAATTAATACGGTGATGTCCAATGTAAAATTTTTACCTAAAGTGATAGAATATGACAGGTTTCAGCCTGAATTTTATGAAGATACTAAAACTTATGTTTCTAAAAGAAGTTCAAAAAAAAAGGTAAAAAAAGGATTAGATTTTTATCAAAACAATTTTAAATTAATAAATACTGTAGAAAAAAAATACAAAATAGAAAAAGAACTTTTGTTAGCTTTAATGGGCATTGAAACGAATTACGGAACTTATGTTGGTAAAATGGACATTTTATCATCATTGGCTACATTAAGTTTTGACCAAAGAAGATCTAGATTTTTTACAAATGAACTTTTAATACTCTTAAAATTAATAGATACAAATATAGTTGATTATAAAACTTTATATGGTTCTTGGGCAGGTGCATTTGGTTTTTTTCAATTTATGCCATCAACTATTAAAAATCATGCGATAGATTATAATAAAGACAACCATATTGATCTTAAAAACCCAGAAGATGCATATGCATCAGCTGCTAATTATTTAAAAAAGATGGGATGGAATAAAAATACTCCATGCTTTTATAGGATTGATTTGAACAACGAAATTCCAAGAAAATATTTAAATGTGTCAGCAAAAAAATTACATAATAAAAAGAAAATTAAATTTTTTGAAAAATATATTAAAAATTTTAACGATCTTGGTCAAATAGATAAAAATTTAAAAGTTGCAGTAATTACCCCTGACAAAGATATTATACCAAATGCCGAAACTCTAAATCCTGCTTACATAGTTTTTGAAAACTATGAAATAATCTTACAATGGAACAGATCTTTGCGATTTGCTTTAGCTGTATGTACTCTAAAAGACAAAATAAAAAATGAAACTTAATCTTGTAATAATATATTTACTATCTTTATTTCTATTTGGATGTGAACAAAATATTTCAATATCATCAAAAAAAAATGATTTAAATCTGAAGGATAAATACAAAAATTTAGGTTTTGCCCTAGTTTATAATAAAGATTTGATGAAAATTAAGAAGCTCGATGACAGATCACTAGATATTTTTCATAAATCTCTAAAAAGAAAATCAATTGTTAAAATTACTAATCCAAAAAATGGAAATTTTTTGATTGCAAATGTTAAATCTAATAAAGTTAGATTTTCAAATTTTTATAATGCAATCTTAAGTCCTAGAATTGCTAAAGATTTAGATCTAGATTTAATGGAACCATATGTTGAAATTGTTTTAATACCCAAAGGCTCGACCTTTGTTGCAAAAAAAGCTAAAACCTTTGATGAAGAAAGATCAGTAGCAGAAAAAGCTCCAATTGATGGAATTCAAATTAATGATCTAAATAAAAAGAAAACAAAAAAAAAAATAAAAAAACAAAATTTTTTTTCATATTCGATCAAAGTTGCTGATTTTTATTACAAGAATAGTGCAATTTTATTAGTTGATAAAATTAAGAATGAAACTTCATTAAAAAATTTAAAAATAGTCAAAATTTCAAAAACAAAATATAGGGTATTAATAGGTCCTTTTAGTGATATAAAAAGTTTAAGAGAATCTTTTGAAAAAATAGATGTCTTGAATTTTGAAAATTTAGAAATATTAAATAATGCTTAAAAAAATCTTATCTATAATTCTTTTAAATATTTTATTTTACCAATTTTCATATGCAAAAATTGACATAAAAGCGAGAACAGCAATATTACAAGATTTTTTATCAGGTGAAATTTTATACGAGAAAGAAGCTGATGACTCAATTTATCCAGCGTCTATGACAAAGATAATGACGAGCATTATTGCTTTTGATTTAATTAAATCAGGTGACTTACAATTAGATGAAAAATTCATTATCTCTGAAAAAGCATGGAGGCTTTCAACAGCAGGTTATTCATCCATGTTTGTAATGGTTGGGGATGAAGTTTCTGTTGAAAATTTACTTAAAGGAATAATTGTAGCTTCAGGTAATGATGCCTGCATTGCTTTAGCCGAAGGTATTGCAGGAACAGAGGAAGAATTTGCTATAATGATGACTGCAAAAGCAAAAGAGCTTGGGATGATGAATACTAATTTTGCTAATTCATCAGGTATAAATGATCCTGATAATTATTCTACAGTCAGAGATATTTTAATTATGTCTAATTATTTAATTAAACAACATCCTGATTATTATGAGTGGTTTAAAGAAAAAGAATTTACATGGGATAGAACAGGAGGTGACCCTATAACTCAAGGAAACCGAAATCCTCTTTTATATAAAAACATTGGAGCTGATGGTATTAAAACTGGTTATCTTGCAGTAGAAAAATATTCACTAGCTTCATCAATTAAAAAAAAAGGTCGAAGATTAGTTGCAGTTGGAAGCGGTTTTCAAACAAAAAATCAAAGATCTAGAGAAAGTTCAAAATTATTAATTTACGGTTTAACTCATTTCGATTTAGTAGAAATTTCAAAATCTGATCAACCAATAGATACTGTTGATGTTTGGTTAGGTAAAGAAAATTTTGTAAAAGTTTACACTAAAGAAAATATTTACAAAACTATAAAAAAAGGACAAAAAAAATCTTTAAAAGTAAAGATCGAATATGAAGGCCCTATAGAGGCACCAATAAAAAAAGATCAAAAAGTTGCAAAATTAAAAATTATTTTTAATGATAATAATATTGGTGAATATGATTTATTAGCTGTAAAAAGTATAAATAAAGTAAATATTTTTTCAAGACTAATAAGATCACTGAATTATTTGATCTGGGGTGATGTATAAAAAACCTGTAATAATTTTTGAAGGAATAGAGGGCAGTGGAAAAACCTATCACAGTAATAATTTAGCAAAATATCTAAAAAAAAAGAAAATTGATTATATAAAACTTAGAGAACCTGGGGGGTGCCTAAATTCAGAAAAGATTAGAAAACTTATTTTAAATAAAAACTCAAATTTTGATAAAAATACCGATCTTTTACTTTATATGGCAGCAAGAAATGAGAATATAATTAGATTAAAAAAATATTACAGAAAAAAAGTAATAATTATAGATAGATTTATAGACTCAACTGTAGCTTATCAACATTATGGCCTAGGTGTTGATTTATCTATAATCCAAAAATTGAATTCGTTTATTTTAAAATCTTTTAAAATAGATTTTACTTTCTTGAATATAGTTAATAAAGCAAATATGCATAAAAGACTAAAGTTAAGAAAAAGTCTTAATAGATATGATAAATTTAAAAGTACTTTTTATGATAAAGTACAAAAAGGGTATTTAAAAATCGCAAAAAAAAATGCTAAAAAATATCAAATAATTAATTCAAATTTAGATATTGAGACAAATAAAATACTAATAGTAAATAAGATTGAAAGATTAATTAGATAATGTTGAGCCCAAGCAATCAGACAAAATTATTTGGTTTTAATAAGATATTTAAAGAATTTACAAACTTGTATGATTTAAATAAATTTCCAAATAAAATACTTCTCTCAGGTCAGAAAGGACTAGGAAAAGCTACTTTTTCATATCATTTAATAAATTTTATCTTATCAAAAGATGAAGAATTTTCCTACGAACTTAAAAATTTTTCGATAAATAACCAAAATAGATCATTTAAATTGATACAAAATAAAACTCATCCAAATTTCAATTTAATTGATGTTATGCCTGAAAAAATGAATATAGATATTAATCAAATTAGACATTTAATATCAAAATTTAATAAATCATCTTTTAACTCAAAACCAAGATTAATTTTAATAGATAATATTGAATTACTTAACATAAGTTCTGTTAACGCATTATTAAAATTTCTTGAAGAGCCTACAGTAAATACTTATTTCATATTAATACATAACCATAAGGACATACCACATACTTTAAGGTCAAGATGTTTAGAATTTAAAATTTTTTTTTCTAATAATGAAATTTTAGATATTTCAAATAAATTATTAAATGAAGATATCTATAATCTTATCAACAAAGACTTATTAAATTATTATCTCACACCTGGAAAGATTTATAATCTATATCAACTCTGTGTTGAAAATAATATTGATATTAAAAATATTGATTTAAGTAATTTTCTATCACTTCTAATTGATAAAAAATTTTATAAAAAAAATACTGCCATGAGTTCTATACTTTATGATTTTATAGAAGTATTTTTAAAAAGAAATTTTAAGAAAGCTAATAATTTTATTGAAGCTAATGATTTTTTTAAGAGAAAATATAATGTGAAAAAATTTAATTTAGATGAAGAGTCTTTGTTTATTCATTTTAAGGAAAAAATGCTTCATGGATAAAAACTATTACATCACTACTCCTATATATTATCCTTCTGCTAACCCACATATGGGACATGCATACTCTAGTATTGTTGCAGATTTTTTTGCACGATTTAAAAGAATTGATGGTTATAAAGTTCATTTTTTAACTGGTACTGATGAACATGGTTTAAAAATACAAAGAGCTGCTGAGAAAAAAAATATTAATCCCTTAAAATTTTGTGATGAGATAAGTCAGACATTTAGAGAACTATCAAAATCACTTAATTTAACTAATACTGACTTTATCAGAACAACAGAGGAAAGACATATCAAGTCTGTTCAAAATTTATGGAAAAAACTTGAAAAAAATAATGAAATCTATTTATCTAAATATTCAGGTTGGTATTCAGTTTCAGATGAAGCCTTTTATAATGAAGATGAACTTGAAGAAATTGAAGGAAAAAAAATTGCAATATCTTCTGGATCAACTGTAGAATGGGTTGATGAAGAGTCTTTTTTTTTTAGATTATCAAAATGGGAAAAGCCATTACTTAAATTTTACGAAGATAATCCAAACTTTATATGTCCAGAGTCAAAAAAAAATGAGGTAATCAGTTTTGTTAAAAATGGATTAAAAGATCTATCAATAAGTAGAAAAAGTTTTTCCTGGGGTATTAAAGTTCCAAATAACGATAATCATGTTATTTATGTTTGGTTAGATGCATTAACAAATTATCTAAGCGCACTTAATTATCCAGACACTAATGATGAATTATTTCAAAATTTTTGGCCAGCCTCTCTTCATTTAATAGGTAAAGATATATTAAGATTTCATGCTGTATATTGGCCGGCTTTTCTTTTAGCTGCTAAAATTGAATTACCTAAAAAAGTCTACGGACACGGTTGGATACTATCAGGTGAAGAAAAAATGTCTAAATCTAAAGGGAATATTCTTGATCCTCTTGATATAATTAAAAGATACGGACTTGATCCTCTAAGATATTATTTAATTAAAGAAGTTTCCTTTGGGAATGACGGAAATATTTCACAAGATAGATTAGAAGATTGTATAAACAGTGATTTAGCAAATAATTATGGTAATTTATGTCAAAGAGTAACAAGTTTTGCAGTAAAAAATTGTGATAGTAAAATACCTGAAAAAATTAATTTTATGAAACAAGATTTAGAAATTCTTAATAAATTTGAATTAAATAAAGAAATTATTCGTAAAAAAATTGATGAACAAAATATTAATTTCTATATTGAGTTTATCGTAAATTCTTTATTTGATGCTAATAAATATTTCAATGATCAAGAACCATGGAACCAAAAGAATAACAAAATTAGATTAAACACAATTGTATACACTACTCTAGAAATTGTAAGAAAATTGAGCTTTTTATTATATCCAATAATTCCTAACTCATCATTAAAAGCATTAAATATTTTTGGTATTAAAGAAAGCCAAATTAAATTTTCAACTATTTCAGAAAATGAATATTTAAAACACGGTCAAAAAATAAATATGATAGATATTCTTTTCAAAAAAATAGAGAAGAAAAATGATTGATTCACACTGTCATCTAGATAATGAACCACTTTACACCGATATTAAAAATATCATTAAAAGATCTACTGATATAGGAGTTAAAAAAATTTTGACTATATCTACCACTCATGAAAGTTTTAAAAAGATATTAGACATAACTAAAAATAATGAAATTGTTTATGGAACATTTGGTATTCATCCACACGAAACTAATGATAATCCTATAACTGTTGAATTAATCAAAAAAAACATTTCTCAAAATAATAAAATTATTGGCATAGGCGAAACTGGTTTAGATTTTTATTACAATCATAGTGATAAAGATGTTCAAATCAGCAGTTTTGATAAACACATTAAAGCGGCAATAGATCTTGATGTTCCAGTTATTGTTCATTCAAGGAATGCTGAATTAGAAACATTTGAAATTTTAAATAAATACAAGAATGAAAAACTCAAAATTCTTATGCATTGTTTTACTGGCTCTAAAAATTTTGCTGAAAAATTAATGAACTTTAATACTTTCTTTTCTGCTAGTGGAATTATTACATTTAAAAATTCAATTGATCTTCAAAATACTTTTAGAATTATTCCTCTTGAAAGATTATTAATTGAAACTGATAGCCCTTATTTGGCTCCTGTTCCCAATAGAGGAAAAAAGAATGAACCCTCATTTTTAAAGTATACAGCTGAAAAATTAGCAACAATTAAAGATATTTCTTATTCAGAAATTGTGCAAAGTACCACAGATAACTTTAACAATCTTTTTTCCTTACAATAAATGAAATTTGTTTTATTAGGATGTGGAAGCTCTATGGGTGTTCCTAGATCAGATGGTTTTTTTGGAAAATGTGACCCAAAGAATAAAAAAAATTATAGAACTAGATGTTCAGCTATAATTAAAGGTAAGTCGGAGAATATATTAATAGACACTTCACCGGATCTTAGGAGTCAATTATTATCAAATAAAATAAAGAATATTGATAGAGTATTTTATACACACATGCATGCTGATCAAACACATGGAATTAATGATTTAAGAATCTTTTATTTAAAAAAGAAAAAAAGAATTCCAATTTATGCAGATAATTTAACCAAAAAATATCTAAAACGTTCTTTTTCATACTGTTTTGATAAAAATGACGACTATCCTCCTATACTTAAATTTGAAAATATGAAAAAAAGTTTTCTTTTTGATAAATCGATAAAACTTTTACCCGTTAAGGTAAAACATGGATCAATAGATAGTTTATGTTTTATAATCAATAATAAAATAGCCTATCTTCCTGATGCTAACGGTATTTATAAAAAAGATTTCTCTAAGTTAAAAAGGCTTCAATATATGATCGTAGATTGTTTAAGATATACAAGACATCCATCACATTTTAATTTTGAAGATATAATGAAATTAAATTTTTTTTTAAAACCCAAAAAAATGATATTAACGAACTTACATTCTGATCTAGACTATAATGAATTATTAGATATATTACCAAAAAATATTAAACCAGCATATGATGGTTTGTCTATAAATATTTAGATGAAAAAAAATAAGATAGTTGTAACAGGCGGGGCAGGTTTTGTAGGTTCTAACCTAATTGAATTTCTTTTAAAAAAAACTAATTATAATTTAATCAGTTTGGATAATTACTCATCAGGTTATAGAAAGAATCATATTACAAGTTCCAGGGTTAAATACATAAAAGGTGATACTAAAAATATTGATAAACTTTTAAATAGACCGCATGAAATAAATGCAATTTTTCATTTTGGTGAATTTGCTAGAATTTATCAAAGTTTTTTAAATATGAATGAATGTATCAACTCAAACACCATTGGGACAAACTCCGTATTTAATTTTTGTCTTAAAAACAAGATTAAATTGATATATTCAGCTACATCTGCATCTTTAGGCAATAAAGGCTTGGATAAAAATTTATCTCCATACGCTTTTACTAAATCAAAAAATCTTGAGTTACTCGAAAATCTTAAAAAATGGTACAATTTTAAATATGAGGTTATTTACTTCTATAATGTTTATGGACCAAAGCAAATATCAAAAGGCAAAATGTCAACTGTCATTGGTATTTTTGAAGAGGCTTATAAAAATAAAAGACCATTACCTGTTGTAAGGCCTGGTAGTCAAACTAGAAGATTTACTCATATAGATGATACAATTGAAATTTGTTACCTGGCATGGAGAAAAAATAAATGTAGACATTATAGTATATCGAATAGAGTGAGTTATTCTATATTAGATGTTGCAAAAATGTTTAAAAGAAAAATTAAATTCCTTAAGAAAAGACCCGGTGAAAGATATGCATCAGCTCTTACAAATATGAATTTATCAAATAAAGTTTATAAATATTTTGGAAAAAAAAGATTAAAAGATTATATTGATCAAATTATTGACGATAATAATTAAAGAGATTTTTCAATCTTTTTTATTATCTTACTAGACATTGGACTTGTAAAAGATGCAAATGTATCGATTATTTGCCCATCTTTATTTATTAAAATTTTATGAAAATTCCATTTTGGTACAGCACTATTTCCAAAACTTTCTTTTGCCCATTTAAAAACAGGATGAGCATTTTCTCCCTTAACATTGGTGATTTCAGATAATGGAAAACTAATATTAAAATTAACTTCACAAAATTCTTTTACTTCCTTATTTACCTTTTTTTCCTGATTAAATGAGTTTGATGGTATACCAAGAACAATAAGTCCTTGCGTTTTATATTTTTCCCATAAATTTTGTAGATCGTTATATTGTTTTGTAAAACCACAATAGCTTGCTGTGTTTACCATAAGTATAACTTTATTTTTATAATCTTTAAAATTTATTACCTCACCTGATATATCATTAATCTGAAAATCATAAAAATTTTTATCATTTGAGTAAGCTGTATTTTTAAAGAAAAACATAATTATAAATATAAAAAATATTAAATTTTTTTTCATTTGAAAATTATTATTTATTTGGAGTAAGTAATATCAAAAAGTATCCAAATAAAGTGGATAATAGTGACCCAGTTAACACACCTATTTTTACACCATCCATGTATTGCATATTTTCTACAAATGCTAGATTGCCAACAAATAAACTCATCGTAAATCCTATTCCAGTTAAAACACCTACACCATAAAAATTGTACCAATTAGAATTATTCGGCATCTTGGCAACTTTTAATTTTATTGAAATATACGAAAATACAAAAACACCAAGTTGTTTTCCAACAAATAAACCTAGCACTATACCAAGTGGCACTTTGTCAAGTAACGAGTTTAATGAAAGTCCTTCTAAAGAAACACCAGCATTAGCAAAAGCAAATAATGGCATAATTAAAAAAGCTACATATGGACTGATTGCGTGTTCAACTTTTAATAATAATGAAAAATCTTTTTCTTTTTTTCTGTGTGGAATAGTCATAGCCAATAAAACACCTGCAATAGTTGCATGAATTCCAGAATTATGAGTAAAATCCCAAAGGAAAATTCCAACAATTAGATAAGGTAAAAATTTCTTTATATTAAATTTATTTATTACTAGTAAAATTAAAAAAGCTAAAAGCATTAAGGATAAATATTTTATACTTAAATCTCCTGAATAGAATAAAGCTATAATTACAATCGCACCAAGGTCATCTATAATTGCTAGTGCTGTTAAAAAGACTTTTAAAGATAATGGAACTCTTTTGCCTAGAAGTGAGAGAACTCCAAGAGAAAAAGCGATATCAGTTGCTGAGGGAATCGCCCAACCATTTAGGGTTTCGCTATCTCCAAAATTTACAAAAACATAAAATAACGCAGGAACGACCATTCCTCCAACTGCCGCTATTATTGGAAGTAATGCTTGTTTTATATCAGATAACTCTCCTTGTAAAAATTCTCTTTTAATTTCCAAGGTGACAAAAAAGAAAAATATTGCCATCAAAGCATCATTGATCCAATGTAAAACTGAAAGTTTTAATCCAAATTTATCAATACCTATAAAAATATATTTATCTAAAGTAGAAAAATAGATTGTTGATAAATTTGAGTTACTAATTATTAATGCGATAATTGCAGCAAATAATAAAACAAGTCCACTTGCAGCTTCCAATTTAAAAAACCATTTAAAAGGTTTTGATATATAATAAATCATGATTATAATAGATCTTTAATAAAAAGTTTTATATCAACTAAAGTTTCAAACAAATTAAAAATTATCATTTCTAAAAAAGGGAAATTTGAGTAAAGGGGTTTTTTAAAAGTATCAATTATGATGATCAAAGCTATAAAAGATATTATAAAAACGACTAAATAAGATAAAAGCTTTGTGAAAGAAAATTTTGTTTTTTTCTTATATTTTGTAAGTTCATAGTTTCTAGTTATATTATTATTTTCATTCTTATTATTATCTAATTTTTTCTTTTTAATATTATTTTCTTCAATCTGTTTATTAATGTTTTGAGGTATATCTAACACTTCTGTCTTTATAGTTTCTTTATTCTCTTGAGGTTTAAAAAACCAGGATTTGTCGCACGAACCACATTGTAGCAACCTACCATTTATTGGAATAAGCTTATCATCAATTTGAAATTTTTTTTCTCCACAAGGACAGTTTATAATCATATAGTCTTATATAGCAGATTTTTATTAAAATTCTGTCAAATTCCAACACCTTTATACTTTGAAAAAATTAATAAGTACTGTATTAGTACATCACTCGGAGTGTAGCGCAGCCTGGTAGCGCATCTGGTTTGGGACCAGAGGGTCGCAGGTTCGAATCCTGCCACTCCGACCATCTTTATTATGAGAAAAGCAAAAATATATATTCCTAATAAAAGTCCTATGCAATCAGGATTAGGAAAAACTGATAAATGGATATTAGAATATGAGACTAATGATCCCACATCTAATCCTTTAATGGGTTGGGAAAGTTCAAATGATACACTTGGAGAATTAAAACTTGAATTTTCATCAAAAGAAAATGCTTTAAATTACGCTAAGAAAATGAAAATTGATTACGAAATAATTGAACCAAAAAAAAGAAAAATAGTAAAAAAATCTTACGCAGATAATTTTTTAAAATAAATGTTTAAATTTTTTACACAAAAAAAATGGTTTTTATGGAGTATTGGTGGCACTTTATTAATTTTATCAGCCACATGGTATCAAGTTCAACTAGATGTCAGGATAAACGAATGGTTTGGTGAATTCTATGATACTTTACAAAAAGCTTTGACTGAACCCAATTCAGTTTCAGAAAAAGAATTTATTTCTTATTTATTTACATTTGCCAAAATAGCTGCGGTTTATATTCTTGTAGTTATTTTTAGTGATTATTTTACAAGCCACTGGACTTTTAGATGGAGAACTGCAATGGCTGATTATTATCATGATTATTGGGACGATGCTTCTTCAATTGAGGGTGCTTCACAAAGAGTCCAAGAGGATACGCTAAAATTTGCAAGAATAATGGAAGGACTTGGTGCTGAACTTTTACGGAGCTTAATGACTTTAATTGCATTTACACCAATATTATGGGGTTTATCAAAAAGTATAACTGTGCTTCCATGGATAGGCGAGGTAGAGCATGCTTTAGTATGGGTTGCAATACTTTCTGCATTAGGTGGTACTTTATTGTTAGCGAGTGTAGGAATTAAACTACCTGGTATAGAATATGATATACAAAAAGAAGAGGCCGCATATAGAAAAGAACTTGTTTTAGGTGAAGATTTTAAAGAAAGTGCAAAACCAGAAAAAATAACTGACCTTTATGGTGGAGTAAGAAAAATACATTACAGAATGTATTTTCATTATCTTTATTTTAACGCAGTCAAATGGAGCTATTTGCAGGGCATGGTAATTGTCCCTTATTTAGCATTGGCACCAACAATTGTTACAGGAGCAATTACTTTAGGTTTTGTTCAACAAATAATTAGAGCTTTTGGAAGAGTTGAAACCTCTCTACAATATCTCGTTAGAAGTTGGCCAATCATAGTTGAATTAATTTCTGTATGGAAAAGATTAAGAGAATTTGAAGCAAAATTGGAAATAAATCGCTCAATTGAAATAGCCAAATAGTGATTATAGAAAAAAAATTTGAAGATTTGATATTGAATGTTTCTTCTAGAGCAGCTTTATCTGCAAAATATCTAGTTGGAAAAAAAGATAAAATAGCAGCAGATAAAGCTGCTGTAGATGCAATGAGATCTCAATTAAATAAGATTGACATGAACGGTGAAATTGTGATCGGTGAGGGTGAACTTGATGAAGCACCCATGTTGTTTATTGGTGAAAAAGTTGGAACATCTAATGGTCCATTTTTAGACATAGCAGTTGATCCATTAGAAGGAACAAATTTTGCAGCTAACAATCTACCAGGTGCCTTAACTGTTATTGCAGTTGCAAACCAAAATAATCTATTCAATGCTCCTGAAACATATATGGATAAGATTTCTGCTAATGTAAGAGAAAAGGGTATTGTTGATTTAGATTTTACGGTAAAAGAAAATATTTATAATTTATGTGAATATAAGAATAAAAAACCAAACAATACTACTGTTTGTTTATTAGAAAGACCAAGGCACAAAAAGATTATTGAAGAATTAAAAAAACTAGGTGTAAATCTTAAATTAATAACTGATGGTGATGTTTCGGGTGCTTTATTGGTAACAGATGAAAAATATAATGTTGATCTTTTTATGGGTATTGGTGGAGGACCTGAAGGTGTTTTAGCAGCTTCAGCACTTGACTCCTTTAGTTGTTTTTTTCAAGGAAGATTCATTTTTGATAAAGACAAAGATAAGAAAAGAGCTAATGAGATGGGAATTAAAGATTTAAATAAGAAATATGAATTAAATGAAATAATATCTGGCGATTCAGTTTTTTGTGCGACAGGTATAACCACTGGTGATTTAGTGTCTGGTATTGAAATTTTAGATAATGAATTTATATCAGAAACCTTTATTACTCATAAATCTACAGGTTTAAAAAAAATAATCAAAAAAAAACAAAATATTTAATAAAGCTTGATAAATAATAATTTTTGCAATAAAAAACAGCTTTTTGGTCCCTTCGTCTATCGGTTAGGACACGTGGTTTTCATCCTCGAAAGAGGGGTTCGATTCCCCTAGGGACCGCCATTATGGTTTATTACGTATACTTAATAAAAACCGTTAAATCTAAAATAAACAAAACATATGTTGGTTATACTAATAATCTAGAAAAAAGACTATTACTTCATAACACTAGAAAAGGAGCCAAAGCCACCAAAGGATATAAGTGGAAATTGATTTTCAAAAAAAGATTTAACTCACAAAAAAAAGCGATGTCTTATGAATTTAAATTAAAGAAAGATAGAATTTTAAGAAAAAAAATTATAAATCTTACAAATATTAATTAATATAATTCAAAATTTTAATTATATTTTTGGCAAAACCTAAATCTGTCAAATTTTTTTTACTTTTCAAAAATTCTTCAATTTCATTATTTAATGGTTTGTTTGATTTTAATTTAATAGATGTTGATTTACCTTTAAAAATATATTTTGACTGATTAAAATATGATTTTGAAAATTTATCAATTTTAGGAAAATTTACATAATTATTATAGATCTTAATAGGTTCATTAATATTCATTTCATCAAAAAGTAACATTTTTTTACTACCTATAATTATGATTTTTCTTATCTTTTCAGGGTTTAACCAACTAACACTGATATCAATTTTTACATTATTAGTTTCTAAATTTAAAAATGAAATATCATAATTTTTTTTTCCTAAGATGTCGTGTCTTATAAATTTTTTAAGTTTAATAGTTTTATTAAAAAAATATGATAAAATACTTATATCATGAGTAGCTAAATCATAAGCTGCTGAAACATTATTACGAATTGGTCCAAAATTTTGTCTTTGAAAATTTATATATTTAATTGTACCTAATTTCTTTGAATGAATAATTTTTTTAAGATATCTAATATAAATATTGTATATATAGATATATCCAAATGTTAACTTTGTTTTATTTTTTTTTAATTCTTTACTAATTTCATTAAAAAATTTTAAATTCACCATTCCTGGTTTTTCAATTAAGATATTTTTTTTTGCTCTAATTAATTTTATTAAAATATTAAAATTAATTTTTGGTGGTGTAGCTAGAAAAATATGTTTGATTTCATTATTGTGTAAAATTTTGTTAAAATCAATTTTAATAACTTTTTTTCCAAATTTTTTTTTTAGAATTTTGACTTT